>JBAYGQ010000082.1:0-8047 GCA_041666585.1 Bacteroidota bacterium | reverse complement strand
AATGTATAATACCAATGTAAATGAAATATGGTATATCCCTTAATACGGTAATATAGTGATTGTAGATAAAGCATGATTAAACCTATAATAGGTGAGTCTGTTGGATTTTCGAGATACTTTATCTCGCATCTTGAACGTAGTTGCGAATATAGTAGTTCTTGATATGGATTAGGATCTTTTGGATAAACTAATACTTTTGTTTTCATCGATATATCCGAGCAATTGAATTTGAATAAATCGTATTTTTAGTTTCTGATAAAAATTTATTGGGAAAACTATATTCAAGCGCCTGATTATCTACCTTAGAAAACACAGTATCGGCTTTTGTTCCTGCTAATCCGGAAAAGACATAACTATACTTATCTATAACCGGCGGGTTAATCTGAGTAGAAATATAACTGAATTTTTGATCAGAAAATGCCACGAATCTAAGTTTTGAGTAATTATCTGCATATAACAAAATATTTGATTTAGTGTTTTTTTCAAACCAATTAATACCACTAATTTCTCCAACAGCTGAAAAATAGCGATAATACTGCTCACCAGAATTATTAAACATCCATGTACTTGAATTGTATAAAACGTGATTGATGAATCCTGTTGTTTTAATAATATATGATAATAAGAATATCGTTATAGGTATTGAAACTGGTACTTTTCTAATCACTTTAAAAATTGTCATTAATCCAATAGCGCATATGGGCGCTAATAAAACCAGCATTTGTTGAAATAGTCTTTCAAAATTGTAATTAATCGATACATAGGGAAGTAAAACAAAACAAAAAGTAATAACGAACATAGAAAAAACTATGCTAATAATCATGTAAGATTGTTTATTTTTAAATTCCTTGATTAATAAAAAAACAAATCCTACTACTATAGATAGGCGGAAGAACCACGGAATCAGAACGTAGAAATATATTGTAAACGAATCAGAAATAAGCATAGGTTTGCCTGTATAAAGAGACACCGGAAAAATTTCATAACCTTCGTAGTATTGCGGGTTACTAATAGAACGAAGACTTTTATTCGAATAATCGATAACTGCGGTAGCATTATCTGATTGCTGGTAAAAAATGTCCTTGACTAAATCTGATTTATTCTCTAGTGAAAATGTATTACCGATATTGTCTGTCATTTTGATTATTGTCTGAATAAGTCCACCCGCAGTATCGGTAATTAATACATTCCAGAAAATTGTAATAAATAATAATATGATTGTTGTCTTGTAAGATAAAGCACGTATCTTTTTTTTATTTGGCCAAAACTTGTTAAAGAGAACATTAATAACTTTTGCCAATATTAGAAGTGAAAGGGTAATGTACGTTGTGGAATAATGAGATAAAATCATACCCGAACCAAATATTAGTAGAGTAATGTCTCGATATTTTTGATTAATGTTTGACCTAATCAACACGTCAATAATCAGTGCAAAAAATAAAAAGGCAATACCCTGCCGCATCAAGGCGGGAAGTTGAGAAATATATTGAGCTTGAAGCAAAAAGGCAAATGCTCCAGCATAAGCTATTGTTTTATTGGTAATTCTTGTACCGATCTGATAGACAATAACAGGAATCAATGCGAATATAAGGGGGAAGATAAGCTTGTATACGGTTAATGGCGGTATGCCCAATAGATTGCGTATTATAGTAGGTAGAATAGTAATACTTAGACATGCGTTATATGCATCTCTAAGAGCATTAATATCCCACAAATTGTGAAGGTTAGTAAGCCGAAAAACAAGATATTCCTGGTGAATGTCATATCCAACCAAATATTGACTACGAAGAGAATTGGCCAATATAAGAGACAATGCTGACGAATATATAGATAGCTTTATTGTTTCCTCTCCCAGATTCTTCTTAAATATGGTAAGTAAAAAAACTAAACATGTAAATCCCACTGAAACCATAGCTAGTCTACCATCTCCTGTATTGTCTAGATAATAGACTCCGAAAACTGCCAACATGGGGTTAAGCAGAATAAGTAACCTAAGAGTCCAGAAATACAAATCATCTTTAAAAATGATTTTTATTTTAGTTAATAGCTGAATTAAAGTTAATACAAATATGAAATATATAGGCCAAATATATTGATTAGATAGCGGGTTATATATTCCTAATTTCGGCAAAATATAGTTTATTCCTAAGCCATATACCAATATTCCAAAGATGGAAAAGCCCATCCAGTAAACAAAATCTAGTTCGAGTAATCTTTTAAATTTATTTATCATGTCGATTTATACTAGTCCAAAAAGAAAAATCCCGAAAATATATTATTTATAACTAGGTTTAATTTCATATTAATCAGATAACGGTCTATTTTTATTAGGTGCTATTCTCTTTAGAGTTATCAGTCCAATAATAAGACCAAGAGCCTGAATAATATTAAATAATTCTTTTAATGGATTTCGTCTTAAAATTAAACTTGGTAAGAATATTAATAACGCATAATAAGGAAATATAATAGTAATAGGTAGTAAAATTATGTATAGCATATAGATCATAAAATATATGTTTTTAGAATTAGTTACTATTTTATTTGGAAACAATTCATTTATATGTTTTTTATATATATTTGCTCTACCAATACCAGAATAAAATGATCTAGTAATATTGTTCTTAAGGTCACCCCAGTTGTGCCATATAATTGCATCTTTAATGTATCTGATTTTATATCCTTTATTTGCAGCTCTAATACAAATATCCGTATCAGATGCTCTTTCGAAATTTTCATCGAATAAACCAATTATTTTGAAAACTTCCTTATTAAATGCCATATTCATAGAAGGACATTCTCTAACATAAGTACCTTTCAGCCGATCGCTAACCATATAGCTTTTAGGCGATGAAATTACTCTTCCAGCAGTAATCGACTCTTTACCGCATACGATTGGCTTAGTTAAATTTTTTAACCACTGACTTTGCGGAATACAATCCGCATCAATAAAAACAATTATGTTCCCTTTGGCTCTTTTTATTCCTAAATTTCGTTGGTCAGGTATTGTGATTTTCTTATTTGTGATATTTATAAAATTTATCCACTTAATTTCAGGAAATTTCATTTTAATTATATTTAATAAACCACTTGAGGCGTCAACTACAATAATTTCGCTTTTCTTTATACCATTTACTAATCTGAGTTTATCTAGGGTGTTTTCTATACTAATATCATTCTTGACAATTATAATTATTGAAATCATTTGAAAAATTCCTTTTCTATTAGTTCTCTAGTTTTATTAATTTGTTTTTCCCATGTAAAATTCTTAATTACCTTTTTATAACCTTTTTCTCCCATTTTTTTAGCAAGAGAAGGATTTGTTAATATTTTTGTAATCGCATCTGCTAATGCTTGAGGGTTTTTTGGAGGAACGAGCAGTCCGTTTATGTAATTATCAATAACACAGGGAATTCCACCAACATTTGTTCCTACTATAGGTTTGCCACATGCATTTGCTTCTAGCAAAACCATTCCGAACCCTTCGGAGCTATTATTAGTAGGTAGAACGGTAACATTTGATCCCGTATAATACTCTGGCAATTTATTAGATGAAACAAATCCGGTAAAAATAACATTCTTTTCTAAAGAAATTTTCTGGACGTATTTTTTATAGTTTTTTATATTATCTCCCTTACCGACAACTATTAATTTAATATCCTTAATCTTTTTTTTAATCAAAAGGATAGCATCAA
Source organism: Bacteroidota bacterium (assembly GCA_041666585.1). Lineage (GTDB taxonomy): Bacteria > Bacteroidota > Ignavibacteria > Kapaibacteriales > UBA2268 > JBAYGQ01. The sequence continues at coordinate 4,355 of JBAYGQ010000082.1, read as the reverse complement.
GAAGATAGTTAATCCCTTTGTGAATATGTGTCTTATCTAATTGTCCAACGAAAAGAACATAGTGATGATTTCCATACTTTTTCTTTAAGTAACCTTTATTGACTTTAAGATTAAAATTATGCGTATCCACTCCAGGGGGAACAATGCCAATCTCATTAATATAGGTATTTAAGTAGGGAGAATTTTTCGCATAATACTTAGAAGTTGCAATTATTTTATCGGCTTTAGTTAAAGTATTATTGCCTATGATAAAATAGTATAGTTTACAGAAAAGGTTCAATATTAAATTTTCTTTGGTCAAATCACCATGATATGTTAATACGAAGGGGATTTTTCCACATGTTCTTGCGGCGATATCAGCAATAAATGGAACAGGTGTATGTGCATTAATAATATTAGGTTTTTCTTTTTCTATTATTCTTTTAACTTGAAAATACCAGAATGGATTGATTGGAGTATTAGAAATTCTAAACAACGGTGCTAATCGATATATTTTAATACCATTGATCTTTTCTTCTACATAATTTTTCTCTCCATGATTAGATGTCACGACTACTATTTTCCAGTCATATTCATCTTTTAAACCTTTGCAAATGTTGTATGCGTAATTTTCAGTTCCACCAATGTGAGGTGGAAAATATGGTATCACTGTTAATAGTTTCATATCTGTAAGGAAGAGACTGATTTTTTCCAAGTAAATTTTGAAATGGCCATGTTTCTAGAGTATGCTGACATTTTTCTTGCTAATATAATGTCGTTAAGTACTTCTTTAATCGCATTTTTAATCTCACAAACTTCTGGTTTTATTAGTTTTATAAGTTTATTATTGATCGAACCTAAATATATTTTTCCTGTTGTTATGACTGGCAATCCGGACGCCATTGCTTCTAATATCGACAGAGGAAACCCTTCAGATCTTGATGGTAAAATATATAGATCAGATATCTGGTAAATCTCGGCAATTTTAGTTTGGGGTAAATTTTTAAATATATGTATTCCAGTATCAGTAATCGGGAGATCGATTACTCCACTTCCTACTAAAATAAGATCGAAATTAGATTTTTTTGCTCTCAAAACCAAATCTAGCCCCTTTTTTTGCACAAATCTGCCTACGAATAGAACTATTTTCTTTTTTAGAGGTAAATTATATTTTTTCCTTAATTTAATTTTTGCAGCTATACTCACGGGGTGAAATAACTTAGTATCAACGCCGTTTGAGGATATATCTATTGGAGTATTGGTTAACCCTGAAACATATTTTTTAACAGTTGGATTAAGAACTAAAACTTTATTACTTAAATTCAAAACTATTTTTCCAAACATCAGAAAGACTATTCTTTGTATGGTATTAAGAATTAAATTATTATATGGCACAAAACCAACATGTTCTATTGTTATTACTTTTTTATTTAAAAATTTCGATATTACTACTCCAAATACTGAACCCATATATAGCGCTCCATGCAAAACTACTAAATCGGAATTTTGAATTTCTTTTGTTAATACTGATGCAAGTTTTGGTGAAAATAGTGGATATGGGACGTGGTACCGTTTCTCAAACGGATTTAATGCGTTTATCCTTATAATCCGTATTTTATCTGTCAAAATATATTCGTTATCAGCCTTTAACTTACTGGTTATTATGGTAACTTTATGACCGGATTTGACTAGTTCTTTTGCTTGGTTATAAGCAACTATTTCGATGCCTCCTATGTGTGGATGAAAATAGTGTGTAACGATAAGTATTTTCATGTTAATCAGGTCAATAGACTTAATAATTTATCTAAAGCAAACTTAGTTTGATACGTTATCCTATGGGTTGTTATTGAGCTAGATATTTTTATTTTTTTATAAAATAATTGAGATAGATTTCCTATGCCGTCGTGAAAAGTATTTAATTTTTCTTTACCGGCACGGGCACGATAAATTATAGGAATTTCTGCACATTTAAATCCTTTTATATATGCCTCTATTTTCAATTCTTGAGAAAATGGCATTCCTGAAGAGGATACGTTCAATTTATCCCAAATTTCGGTTCTAAATATCCACATTCCGGATTGCGAATCTCGAAAAGGTGTTTTAAAGAGAATTTTCATAATAGTTGTAAGAAGGTAATTTCCGAAAATGTGGCTTTTGCTCATTACTTTTGTATTTATTGTTTTAAGCCTATTGGTATTGATGAAATCTAAATTTTCTCTTTTCATTCTCCTTAAAACCTTAGGAAGGATAGAAAACGGATAGGTTAAATCAGCATCTCCTGTAGCGATTACTTCACCATTGGCATTTGCAAACCCTGCTTTGTAAGCATTCCCATATCCGCGAATCGGCTGGACGATTACCACTGCGCCGTGTTCTCTTGCGATATTTTTTGTTTTGTCTTTTGACCCGTTATCGATAACCATGATTTCGGTTTCAAATCCCATATCGTTCAGTATTTTTATAGGAATCTCTTTGATGACCGCGCCAATCCCTAATTCTTCGTTTAATGCTGGTATAACAATGGTTATTTTTTTCATGATGCTTTTTCCTCCATCCAAAAATGGATTGTTTGGTTTTTATCCAGTATCTTAACTTCAACTTGAAAACGATTTGATTCCACCTTAAGCGTTTTAAAGGAAACGGGAATCGTTCGGAATTCATCGTGTTTTAGAGTAATAGAATCTTTTTGTAAGAGTGAAAACCCTAGTTCGTCTATGGAACGAACTTCATACTGGTAGGTAAAGTCTTTATATTCCAAGTTATGGATAGTAAAAGAGAAACTATACGTCTTGTTAGAAGAAAATTCTTTTGGAAGATTGGTATGATCCTCAAAATACAGCTCAGTGAATGTTTCCGGTTTTACGGTAGTTGCGAGAACAACCGCCTCTTTCACCTGTGGAATTGAGCCAAGGAAACGAATCGCCCCGATAGCCAAGCAGGTTACCACGAGTAGGGAACCGGTTTTTATGAGTATTTTTGTGTTTATTTTCATAAAAAAATGAGTCTAATAAGTTTTATTAGACTCAATGAATTTCGCTAAATCTTTTTTGGTTATCCGATAATTTCTCCCCATCCTTACCGCCACTAAATCTTTTTTCCTTATATAGCTGTATATGGTCAAAACATTCAGTTGGAGAATCTCAGCAACTTCCTGAGGGGTAAATAATGGTTTGTCGTGTTGTATCGCCATAAGTTTGTGTAGTCAACTGAGTAATATAGCACGTTTAAGTATATTTGTATATAGATGTATATAGTTTGATATGAATTACATAATTTCAGTTAATTCGTGTATGTCTCTCTCTATATCCTCGGTAGGGGTAAATCTCGAAGAAAATAGGGATATATTTAGTCCTGTGAGATATCGGATCTGAAGTGAAGTAGATTCATATATTGTTACTAATATGGGAATTTCCGTGTCAAATATGGTACAATACCATACAGAAAGGAGATAAAATATGAAAGGTACAATCAAAACCAAGACAGACCGTGGATTTGGATTCATTTCCCGCGAAGGCGAGACTAAGGATCTATTTTTTCACTCTAAAGATCTAGTCGGAGTAACTTTTGACGAAATTCAAGTCGGTGACGTGGTCACATTTGAAGTTGTTCAAGGTGCCAAAGGACCAGCAGCCAAAAATGTTCAACGCTCAGCGTAAAACTTTAAAAATTTAATTATTTTTTAAAAGCTCATCTTCGGGTGAGCTTTTTTTATTTCCGATCGTGCTAGAATCAAAGTCCGTATGACAGACGCTCACAATTTTGAACTTATCCGTTCTCACCGAAGATCCGTGTCGATTGAGATAAACCTGAAAGGCAAGGTGATTGTCAAAGCGCCCCTCTTCCTACCTTCCTTTATCATCAATAAATTTGTTAGGGATAAAAGCGAATGGATAACCCGGAAACTCAAATCACTGCCCGTTTTGCCTCGGAAAAATACCGGAGCTTTAACCGAAGGGGATGAGATTCTCTTTCTGGGAAAAATGTACAAAATTGAAGCGGGGAATTATAAATCGATTACGCTTAAGGATAAGCTGTATTTCCCCAAGGCGCTTATGTTCAGGATACAGAAAGAAATTACGGGTTGGTATATATCCCAAGCCAAAAAAATAATTACGGAGCGGGTGGTCTACTATTCTTCCCTTATGAAAAAAGAGTACAGGAGCATAGCGTTTTCAGATACGATTTCCAAATGGGGTTCCTGCACGCCGGATAACCGGCTTCAGTTCAACTGGCGGCTCATCATGTCTCCGATTCTGGTTCTCGATTACGTCGTCGTTCATGAGCTGACCCATACCACGGAGAAAAACCATCGAAGCAAATTCTGGAAAGAGGTTGCCATATATAAACCGGCCTATAAGCAGTATGTGAAGTGGCTT
>JBAYGQ010000081.1:0-8054 GCA_041666585.1 Bacteroidota bacterium | reverse complement strand
CAGTTCTATCGTGTAGCGGTTGATAACTCTGAGCCATACTACTATGTTTACGGCGGAACTCAGGATAATTCATCATGGGGTGCGCCTGCAAGAACGGTAAATTCCGCAGGTATAACTAATGAAGATTGGTTCCTTATAGTCGGCGGAGACGGCTACAAGCCGCAGGTTGACCCGAAAGACCCGAATATTGTTTACGGTGAATCGCAGTACGGCGGTTTAGTACGTTACGACAGAAAAAGCGGTGAAGCTATCTATATACAACCTCAACCAGAAAAAGGCGAAGAAGTCCGCTGGAACTGGGATACACCATTGCTAATTAGTCCTCATTCAAATACACGTTTGTATTTTGCGGCAAACAGACTTTACAGAAGTAATGACCGAGGAAATACATGGGAAGCCGTCAGCCCTGATTTATCGAGACAGATTGACCGCAACCAGCTTAAGGTTATGGATAAATTGTGGAGTCCGGAAACTGTTGCAAAGAATGCTTCCACTTCCCTTTTCGGAAACATTGTTTCATTGACAGAATCTCCGGTAAAGGAAGATTTACTCTATGTCGGAACCGATGACGGATTGATACAGGTCAGCGAAAACGGAGGCAAAAACTGGCGTAAAACCGAAAAATTTGCAGAAGTTCCCGAAACAACTTATGTAAGCGATATCTATGCTTCACAACATAATGAATCAATTGTCTATGCTACTTTCGATAATCATAAAAACAATGATTTCAAACCTTATGTTCTGAAAAGCGATGACAAAGGTGTTACATGGACTTCAATTGCAGGCAACCTTCCCGAAGAAGGTGCCGTTTACACAATAACAGAAGACTTTGTGAATCCCGATTTACTTTTCGTAGGTACAGAATTCGGTTTGTATTTCACAATTGACGGCGGTAAGAAATGGATTCAGCTCAAGAACGGACTTCCACCGATTGCAGTACGTGATCTGGAAATCCAGAAGCGTGAGACTGACCTTGCAATAGCAACTTTCGGACGAGGTATTTATATTTTGGATGACTATTCGCCTTTACGTTTAACAAGTCCCGAAACAGTTGAAAAAGACTGCTACCTCTATCCTATCAAAGATGCTTTGATGTATGTTCAGGATGATTCCAAAAATAAATACGATATGGGAGAAAATTTCTATCGCGCCCCCAATCCACCTTTCGGAGCGATATTCACATATTATCTTAAAGAATCACCAAAATCTAAAAAAGATATTCGTAAAGAAAACGAAGCTAAACTCGAAAAAGACGGCAAGCCGATTGTATATCCGACACAGAAAGATTTGTTTATCGAAGACAACGAAGCCGGAGCAAATTTAATATTCACAATAACAGACGAAACAGGATTTGTTGTGCGACGGTTGACTGCACCTGCATCCAAAGGCATTCACAGAATAAACTGGGATTTGACATATCCTTCGCCTTATCCTGTAAGTACCGGTACAAAGCCCGAAGCACATTCGGGAATGCCTGTTCTGCCGGGTAAATACAAGGTATCAATTGCTATGAACAACAACGGTGTAATTACCCAGCTTTGCGAACCGACTGAATTCACAACGAAAGTTCTGAACAACACAACACTTCCCGCAAAAGACCGTAAAGCATTAGTTGACTTCCAGAAGCAGGTTGCGAATTTGCAAAGAACTGTATCCGGCACCCAGAGCCTTCTCAGCGACACAAAAAACAAACTGAAGCTTATTAAAAATGCTCTTTTGGTTACTGCGGGAACAGCAAAGGAATTAGTCGAAAGTACAGATAAACTTGATGTAGGCTTGCTTGAACTAGATCTTAAGCTGAACGGTAACAAATCACTTGAAAGCAGAAACGAAAATCAGACACCATCTGTTTCAGAGCGTGCAGGTTATGTGGTATGGGGAATCTGGGGTATTTCAACAGATGCGACAGACACACAAAGAAAATCGTATAATATCGCATCGGAAGAGTTAGAACAGATATTAGTAAAGCTTAAAACAATAGTCGAAGTGGATATTAAGAATCTGGAGAAAGCACTCGATAAACTCGGTGCCCCCTGGACACCTGACAGAATACCGGATTGGAAACATAAATAGCTATTAATTTTTTATCTTACTCATCGGATGACTCAGAGTCATCCGATGAGTTTTTTATTTATACTTAATTTTAGGCTCCATTACTAATCGTAGTTGCTCCTGTTCGGGAAGGCTAATCGAATAATTTGCTATAAAGAGCTCTCTACCTTTTTGATTTGAGGAGGGAGTTTGATTTCTCATACCATACATCAAATCCCAGTTTATTATATTTGCGAAAGAGAATAAGTCTCGGATATAGCTTGAATCATCATAGGTAACCAACCATTTATGTTTGCAATTCTTCATGGTTTCCGAAAAACGAACATGATCGAAAATTTTATGAAGGTTTCCATTTTTACCGTATAATGCTGATTTTATTGCTGAATAATAAGGAGGGTCAAGAAAAATAAAAACATTTTCCCCTTCAGCTTCAACAACCGGCTGATAATCAGAATTTGTTATTTCTGTTCCTGGAATTATAAACTTTAATTGTTTTAACCTATCAATACTTGAGAGCGTAAATCTACCGTTAAAAGCTTGTTCTGAAAAGCCGCCTGATTCAGTAGTACCCGAAAAAGTAATCCTGTTAAAGACAAAAAATGCACTTGCTTTTTTTAGAGAATCGAAACTACTTATATTTTCAACTAAAAATCTATGTAAATCTTTCCCATTTTCAAATTTATTTCTCCATTCAATAACCTGTTCTAAAAGACCATCTAAATTATCACGGGACATCAGCCAAAACTGGAATAATTCATTATAGATGTCATTTATCCAGAATTTACGCTTCGGATATTTCTGTTTTAAATTTATAAAGACAGAACCTCCGCCGACAAACGGTTCCCTGTATTCATCGAAATTAGGTATAAGATAACTGATTTTATCTATTGCTCTACTTTTCCCACCGGGATATCTTAATGGACTTTTAATCATTTGAAAATTATGTTATGCTTACCTAAATTTATTTTTATCTCAGTTTTCCTTCTTCGGCATCATTCCAGGCTGAAGAATTGGTCGGGTCAAGATAACGCAGAGCCTGAAAAATTTCTTTTTTCGGATATCCGTTGAAAAGTGTTGACAGCTCTGTTACTTTTGAATCAAAAAATAATTGCAGTAAAACGCTTGGACCTGTCATTTTGTCTTTTTTGAAAGCTGCCATATCTAACATTACGTTCTCTACTCCTGCTATACCTTTGTCTTTATCATTGGCAATTAAATCCAATCCGTCCACATAATAAGAGAAGAGCAATTTTCTGAATAGATAATAGCGCGGGTCTGTTAGCTCTGACACAAGATTGTAGCGGGTAAATTCGCCTGTCTTTGTATATGTGGAGTAACCTTCTGCACCGTAACTTGCACCAAGCTGAATAATATTTTTGGCTAAATCAAAAGCCGGACTACCGTCAAGCTCACCGTATGTATCGAGGTCGAAGCCGATTGCGAGCATCATATAATAATTTATTAGACTCGTGAATGCATTAAATACATTAGGATTGAACGTCAGGTTTGCACCCAATCCATACTCGAAACTCCACTTTTCGTCGAACATTTTTAAAGTAACTGACTGCCCTTCTACATCCAAATAACGTCTTGAAATAATCAGAAGTTTAGCAGAATAAAATCCCTTGCTTCCTCCGCTCAGATAAATAGTAACATCAACCGGAATTTTTTTGCCCTTCCAGTCAATATTAGTGAATTTTTGATTATTCAGATAATTTGTCAGGTCTCCCTGCATTGATGAAACATAAGTTCTGGCTTCCTGCGGGAGTTGTTCCACGTTGACATAAACAGTCGCTTCAATTTCCTGAGAAAAAATTTTCGGGGAGAAAATTATAAAAATTATTAGTAAATTGATTAAGGTTCTCATAGTAATTTTCTATATTTATTTCAAAAAATGATTTCAAATAAGACTGGATTATAAAGTGCAAAATAATAAATTTTTACACTTCGGCTATGTCAAATTTAAGTAATTAATCCTATGCCGGATTTATTTTTCAAAAATACTGATAATCAAATAACAAAAATAATTGTAAGAATAATATTCATTTTCTTTATTTCTTTTATTATTCATCCTGCGATAAATGCCAAAGAGCCTGAATTATCATATCTCGAAAAAATTTTAGAGCGCGTTTCCAAAGAATCAGTTATTATACCTTCTTATGATAAAATTGAATACTTATTTTATAATCCTTTGTACTTACTTGACGCAGACGCAGAAGATTTATTAGTAATTCCCACTATATCTCTCCCTCTGGCTGAAAGAATAATTGAAATCACAAGAAATAATAAAAAAGCCAACCTGAAAAATCTGATAGATTCACTTAAACTGAACAATGACCAAATCTATTTCTTACGGGTTCTGACTACATTCAAAACAAAAGAAAATCCGCTGTCAGTAAAACTCAGAAGCAGATTTTACGAGCAATTTCAGGAAGCAAAAGGTTATGAGTCAGATAAATTCGCAGGAGATCCGGCTCATTTATATAACAGGTTAAATATTAAATACTCGGCTCTGGATGCGGGATTGCTTGTAGATAAAGACGGCGGTGAAAAAAGTTATGCCGATTTCGTAAGCGGATACGCAAAAGTGAATTTATTTAATACTCAGCTTATTATAGGTGATTATTCAATTATGAGCGGACTCGGAAGCATACTCTGGGAAACTTACGGTTTCGGCAAAGGCAGTGCGGTTGTAAGTCCTGCATATCAATTCGGTTCCGGAATTGTACCTTACCGCTCGTCGCTTGAATCAAGATTTTTGCGGGGATTTGCTCTGCAAAATAATTCAGACCTCGGCAAAGGATTTTCTGTTCTGTCCTCACTTTGGTATTCGTCTGTAAAAAGGAGCGGGAACATTGATTCTACAGGAACAATCATCACTTCACTTTATACATCCAGCTACTACCACACAGAAACAGAAATTAACAAAAGAAATGCCGTAACCGAAAACATTGGCGGAGCCTTGCTTCAGTTCCAAAATAAAAACTTTGTGCTGGGTGCTTCGGGATTTCAAATTAATTATGATAAAACAATTCAAACAAACTCAAAAGCTGTGTTCTCAGGAAAAGAAGGTCTTCTCGGCTCTGTGTTTGCAATTGCAAATTTTAATCAGTTTTATTTTTCGTCAGAAATCAGCAGAGATGCAAAAAATAATTATGCATATAAAGCAAACACTGTTTTCGAAGGTAAGTTGTTTGAGTCAGCCCTTTGTTTCAGGTTGTTTCCGACAGAATACCGCTCACCCTTCGGATATAATTTCGGTGAATCAGTATCTCCCGCAAATGAGACAGGTCTTTATTGGTCGCTCTTTTACAAAGGATTTGAAAAGCATAAATTATCCCTTTTTCTGGATTATTTTAATTTACCGGCAAATGGATTTAAAGATGCTGAAGCTGAGTTTTTCTTTGAAGACGAGTGGAAACCGGATTCTGTTAATCTCCTGAATTTAAGGCTTTCTTTCAAATCATTTTTTAACAGAAGCGCCAAAAGAAATGATGATTATAATTCACGAATTGAGTTCCGCAGGCAATTATCAGGAAATATGCAGTTATGGACTCGGGCAGAAATTACTTATGTTTTTAAGAGAAAATTTGAACCTGATGAAATAGGATATGCTTTTTTTGCTGATTTTAAATACAGTACCGATAATACTTTAACTTTAGGATGCAGAGCATCTTACTTCGATACAGACAGCTTTGATTCTGCTATCTGGCAGTTCGAATCAACAATACCCGGCTATTTCAATACGATTTCTTTGTATATGAAAGGGCTTAGGGCTTATGTATATACAATGTACCAGCCGTTGGAACAGCTTCAAATCTGGCTTCGTTACTCAATAACATATAAGTTCAACGACAGCAAATTAGGTTCGGGATATCTTGAAATACTAACCAACACAGAGAGCAGATTTTATATTCAGGTAGATTTTAAGATATGATTTAATGCACATAGCAGACATTCCTGCTTGTCAGGAATCTTCTTCCATTTTCTAAAACCTCATATTTGATAAATGTTTATAGAATAAATGTTATGACAGCTCTAAGGTTTTTTATAATTACGATGAGTGTAGTTATGAGAAACACAAAAAAAAAATCCCGCTGTGCGCGGGACCAAATCTATGTTGAGATATTGAGAAGAGGGATTGGGAGTTATTGGTTCGATTGATTTTTTAAACCGTTCAAAAACACCGCCGGGTCTATTAAAGATTCCGGTTGCTGTTCTCCAAAGAAACTGCCTGCCAAATATGGATGTACGGCAGTAACGGGAGCCTTGTAAATTTCAAGATGGAGCATACACAAGTTGCCTTTTTCTGCTAAATCTCTTACATAATACGGGTCACGGTAAGTAACGTCCTTCTCTACTATTACTGTACCTACTTTGCCTAACTGCTGACCTGCTTCGACGTAATCTCCGACGTGAACGAAAACTTCTTTGAGTTCTGCATATTTATAAATAATATTTTGTGAAGATTTCACAATAATATAATAAGTTTTATTCCAATATGGGTGCATATCCGGTGAAGTGAAAATACCTGAATCAATAACTTTACCGCTTTCAACAGTGATTACTTCGGAATCTTCAGGAGCATAAATATCAACTCCACAATGCCTTCTATCGCCTCTGTCTTCCCAAAATGAACCTCCAACACCACTTTTCGGAATTTCTTTCGAATAACTTTGTGGTACAGGCCAATGCTTCATAACGTATTTGTCGTAAAGTAATAACACAGCATTTTTTAATTGTTAATTTTTAAAAATAATTAATTTTCTAAAATAATTTGTAAACTTTATGTTCGTAATTATCCTTTAACAATAACACTGGCTTTTCAAAAAAGTTACATTTTTTTTTCAAAATAATTTAACTTACTCCTACAGCCACTTTTCAAAGAAATGTAAAATTTCTAATGTAAAATTACAAAGAACTGTTTGCAATAGAAGTAACGAAAAATTTGTTTTTTTTGTAGTAATTAAATGTAATTTTTTATCATATTTTGAACTACAAAATTTGGTACAACTAAAATTTTATGCAAGCTCTGATAATACAATTATTTAGCTATTACAGTATTATTTGATTTAAATCAATTTATTGAATTAAAATTTTATAAAAAGTAATAATTATTTTTTCATTTCCTATTTTTTGCAGAATAAAAACATTTTAATTTAAGTTACAATCAATTATTTTACATTTTTTTGAACGGCATTATAAATTATTGTTCACTCGAAAGGACTTTTCAAATGATTCTCACTCCTCAGGAACAGGCTATGCTCGACGGCAAAGAAGGCAAGGCGGTTGCCGAAGCTATGGATTATGTTGTGCAATTCGGCGAAGCATTTGGTGCCGAGCGGCTGGTGGATATTGTCTATTGCCACTATCCCGCTGAGATGGGTATATACGAGGGTATGGTAGAGGATGCCGTTAAATATGCAAAAACCGGTGCAAAAGTCCGCGTGCCTACTACTAACTCTACTTTGTGCTGTGATATTGAAAAGCCAGATATTACGGGCATTCCCGAATCGCTTGCCATAATTCAGAAGCAAATAGAGAACGCACACAGGTCTATGGGTATGTGCGAAACTTATACATGCACTCCGCAATTGCTGGGCTTTGTACCTCCGTTCGGAGCGTATCTGGGACTTGTGGAAAGCAGTGCTATTATCTATTATAATTCAGTGCTTGGGTGCCGCTCAAACAGAGGCGGTATGTTTACGCGCTATACAGCAGTTACGGGCAAGTATCCGCTTATGGGCTATCTGTTGACCGAGAACAGAAAAGGTACTCATCATTTTAAAGTAAATGTATCTCCGGATAAAATTAATTCTTACGATGCCTGGTGTGCTCTCGGTTTTCACATTGGTGCAATCGTCGGTAGCGACGTGCCCGTAATTGACGGAGTAAAAACTTTTAAACAGGAAAATCTGCTCGGGCTGGGTGCTACTCTGGCTACCTCAGGCTCTGTAACATTGTTTCACATGGTTGGGGTAACTCCCGAAGCACGCACCCTG
>JBAYGQ010000080.1:0-8056 GCA_041666585.1 Bacteroidota bacterium | reverse complement strand
GCATTTCTTGTAAACACGAGACCTATCGGAAGCAGAGACTCTACTCAATCCGCTATTTATATGGCGAAATCTGCAAAGTACAAACCTGTAATTATTTTCTTGACAGACGGAAAGCACATGAATGATTGGGGAGATCCTAAAGACGGAGGCGAGCCGCGTGACGGTAGATTTATGGTAGGAGATGTTGTCAAATTATGCCATGAGGCAAGACCGACAATTTATGTTTTCGTTATCAAAATCGGCGATGAAGTATTAGATCCTACTAATTTAGGTTATTTAAATACTCTAGCGAATATTGAAGTAGGAAAAGACGGAGCAGGTAATCCTGCAAAAAATTTCTGGAATAATATAATGAGTTCAAATGAATTGGAAGCCACATATAGCTACATCGCTGATGTTTGCGGTACTGTCGGCTATCCAAAACCTTGTGAAGTACAATGGAAAACCGAATGTGACGGTGGTGGCGAGCTTAAGTTGAATTTCCCTAATCATAACAATCTGACTGCAAGTGCTACTTTTACTATTCCCGATGCAGTTAAGCCGCATTTGAATACTACGTCAAACCCAGTAGATTTTATTAATGACAATCCCCCTACACCTACAACAAAAACAGTTATTCTTAAAGCTGAAAAGAATTTCGTCGAAGTATGGGGATATTCTTCTCCCGACCCGCGTTACAGAGTAATTAACTGGGGATCAAAGGGAAGTCCTACATTTACTCTGAATAAAGGTGAATCAACAACTATAACGCTTGAATACACACCATCGGATTCGTCGTTCTCTGCAACAAATCTTGAAATATTAGGAACAGCCTGCACAGGCAGGATAATAAATATAACGGGTATGATGACTCCTTTTGCGGCTCCTATTGATATGGGAGACACTACTATCAATATAAGCAAAGATAAGATTGTAACAACTACTTTCTGCAACCGCACAGGTAAACCTGTAAGGGTTACCTCAATTAACTTTAGAGGCGGTGACGGACCTCTTTTCACAAAGAAAGGTTTTGCCGCAACTACTTTGCAAAACGGAGAGTGTCTTACTGTTACATTTTCCTTTAAACCTTTAACAACAGGTCCCAAACAGGCAACAGTTGAAATTGTAACAGATGTCCTCGGAACGATTACAACAACAATAAGGGGCAACGGCACAGGAAATGCAGGAATTACTTCAGCTAATCCGGTTGTTATACAAAATAATGACTGCAAATTTTTAACAAGAGATTCTATTATTGCGATAAAAAATACCGGTCCCGTTGTTTTGAATATCAGCTCTGCGAGCATTACTCCCAGCGGGGAATTTTCTTTTAGCCCTGACCCGTTACAAGTCTCTATTAAGGCTAATGACTCCACTTTAGTAACAATTCATTTTGCTCCGAAATCTGCCGGCACTAAAAATGCAACAATGACTGTTACTTCTGATGCAGTCGGAAACGAACAGTATCCTATCAGCTTAGAAGGCACAATGGACAGCGTCAACTATGAGCCGAATTCTTATACTTTTAATCTCGGCACTGTTTGTATGGGAACACCCAAAGATACAATTATCAGAATTACAAATACGGGAACAAAAGATTTAACTATTCAGGGTGCTACCGTACCGCCGAATCTGACTCTGAATCCCGCAAGTTTAGATATAGCAAAGACTGCGGCTCAGGATTTGGCAATAAGATACAATCCCGTAACCGAAGGACCAATAAATGATGATTTAATACTTACAGATGCATATTGCAACTGGCAGAAGACAATCAAAATTACAGGTACCGTTTACGACCCGAAAGTAAATGTTAAAACAATTGTAATGTCTTCGACACAGAATACACCTTATGATTCGACTATAACAATAACAAATACTTCGGCAACGAATAATCTGATGATTACTTCAATTACACCGTCTGACACGCAGTTTCAGTTTATCGGTTCGGTACCTCAAATACCGACTGCACCGCCGATACCGCCGGGTGGAACAATAAGAGTTACTCTGAGATATACACCTACAAACTCTACTCCGGTTGATACACCTCTTGTATTAAGCGGAATGCCCTGCAAAGATGTAAATATTCAGTTAATCGGCAATCCCGGACTTGCAATGGCAGATTTATTTATTGATAAATATTCTGATTTAATAGGTAAGGTTGTACCTATAAAAGTGGAAATCAGAAATGCGAATCAGGTAGCTGAATCCAAGGCACAAACATTAAGCTTCGACCTTACATACGATTCAAGATTATTAGCTCAGTCAGGTTCATCTTTTGGTGAAATTCCTTCAGGAACAAATAAAATAATGTCTGTTACTACCCCGATTCTTTCTACAAATGCTGACCAGGTACCGATAACACTTAATATGCTGGTACTCGACGGAGGTGCAGTTGTTCAGACGCCTTTGGCAATTTCGAATGCTAAAGTTAATTCAAATAATGTTACATTCAAACCTGTTGACGGAGAATTTACCGTAAAGGTAGCTTCCTCAAAACTAACAACTAAAGATTATACGGCACGTCCCGGAGAAGAATTCGACGTTACGGTTTATCAGTCGAATGCTGTAAATATGGACAGCTTCCACGAAAATATTCAGACTGAAGTTAAATTCAATGCAACTTTGCTTGAGCCTGTTGGAAGTACACAAAGAGGTACAGTTGTAAACGGAGAAAGGATTGTTCCTTTGGATGCCATACCCGTAAGCACAAGCACACAGGAAGCAGGATTAAAGACCTTCCGTTTCCGTGCAATGCTCGGAAATGCTGAGTCAACAGATATATGGCTTCAGAATTCGAAAACCAATAAAGGTAAGGCTGTATTTGATGAAACGGTAGTCGGAAAATTAACATTAGCCGGAGTATGCAAAGATGCAAACGGCACCGTGCGACTATTCAACCCGAATACGAATGCTTTGATGCTTTCGATTAATCCGAATCCCGCAAGTTCTGCAGTTGAGCTTAACTTCGAATTAGCCGAACCGGGAAATACTCAAATATGGCTTGCAAATGTGTTAGGTAATAAGATTTCGGAACTTTACAACGAGAACGCACAGTCTGCAGGAAAGAATTCTGTTACATTCAGCACAATGAACATACCCGACGGAGTGTATTTCATTATAATGCAGACACCGACACAAATAGTAAAGAAAAGACTAAGTATAATTAAGTAATTATCTTTTCTATATTGACGATTTATATTCAAACAAGGGGATTTTTCCCCTTGTTTAATAATTGAACCTGATTATTTTGCAATTTGATTTATCGAAATAAAATTATTTATATAAATGTATATAGGTTTCGAGATGAAAAAAGTTGTACTTCTATTTATCGTAATTTCATCTTTCTTTTTTCTCCTGAATACAAGTAATGCTCAGCAGACTGGAACAGCCGAAATTAAAAGTGTTATTAGTACCAATTATCCGTGGATAAAAGCCGACTACGTGGTTTGGGATTCATTAGGTCAGGATATGCGGATAAGTAATGCCGATGAAATTGTAATAACAGAAGGGGGAAAACCGAAAGCGCATCGTCCTGCGTTATCACCTAATTGTCCTCCTCCGGGAGATAGGTGTTTTTCTGCAATATTTGTATTGGATGTCTCTGAATCAATGGTCAATAATCCCATCAGTTCTTCAGACCCTACTACTCGAAGGACTGTGGTTTTACAGGCACTCCGAAATTTTTGCAGATACATTGATACAACTAAATCCGAAGTTGCAATCACTGCATTTGCAAATACAGCCCTTTTACAAACAGGTTTTACAAATAGCCCTGATAGCTTATACAAAATAATCAACAAGATTCCTAGCGGTATAGGGACAAATTACAACTCTGCATTTCTTGTAAACACGAGACCTATAGGAACAAGAGATTCAACACAATCAGGTATATATATAGCGAAGTCTGCAAGGTGCAAACCTGTAATAATTTTTATTACAGACGGAAAACACGAACCCGCTTGGGCAATACCGCAAGACGGAGGTGAACCTAGAGACGGCAGATTTATGATTGGGGATGTTGTTAGACTTTGCCATGCCGCTAAACCTTCAATTTATGTTTTTGTTATTAAAATCGGCGATGAAGTATTGGACGGTACAAACTTAGGATACTTGAATACACTTGCTAATATTGAAATCGGCAGAGAACCCAGCGGAAATCCTGCTAAAAATCTCTGGTCTCCGATTTTATCTTCCCTAGAATTAGAAACAGCATTTCTTTATATTGCAGATGTATGCGGAACTGTAGGTTATCCAAAACCCTGCGAAGTTCAGTGGAAAACGGATTGCGGCGGCGGCGGAGAGATAAAGTTAGATTTTCCGGCATACAATACATCTGCAATAGCAAGTTTCACTATACCCGATAATATTAAACCGGTTCTGGAAATTAATCCGAAGGAAATTGTATTTGTTGGAGATATTCCTGTCAGAAAAACATTAAAAATCACAGCAAAAAATAATTTCGCTGAACTGTGGGGTTTCAGTTCTTCAGACCCGAAGTATAAGATTGTTGATTGGGGAATAAAAGGTAGTCCTACGTTCACATTGAACAAAGGTGAATCTGCAACTATTACTATTGAATATACACCGACAGATTCGTTGCCGTCCTCCGCAAGTATTGAATTATTAGGTACAGCCTGTTCAGCTAAGCTTATAAATGCTTTAGGAATCTCATCTTTATATCCCGATATTGTTGACTTAGGAGATGTTTTTGTAAATACGCAAAAAGACTCACTCGTTCTAAACACTTTTTGCAACAAAGGAACTTCAAATCTTACTATAAATTCTAATTCATTGAAGGGTGTATCTTCCCCTTCCGCTAATATCTCGTTTGTACCTTTTACATTACCTGTTACCCTGACACCGGACGAATGCTTATCAGTCCGGTTTGGTTTTAATCCTAAAACTATAGGTGAACATCAGGTACTTCTTGTGCTGGAAACGTCTTCAGGTACTTTTAACATTGTCGTAAAAGGAAACGGTATAGAAGAACAGGATGTTAATGATAATTCAGAAAATAATGCAGGATGCCTGACTTTGAAGCCTAATCCTGCAGGTTCGCAGGTAGAAATCAGTTTCGTAAGCATAGAAACAGGTTCATGCAAAATATGGATTACAGATATTTTCGGAAATAAAGTATCTGAGATTTTCAACGAAAGAATAAGCGGAGCAGATAAGAAATCATTGTTATATAATACATCAACTCTTTCGAGCGGGTTTTATTTTGTTATTATGCAAACGAATGCTCACACCATCAGAAAAAAGTTAAGCATAATAAAATAGCTAAGCTAATTTTAGAGTTAAAAGGTAGTTTCTATCCGGTTATGTAGTTCTGTTTATAGGTTGAAAATTTAATGACTTTGAAAATAATTGAAAAATCTTGGTAATTTTAAAATAAAATGCAACGAAATGCATTAAAATGTGTTTTTAGACTGAGATTAATAACAGTTATTTAACCGAACAGAAAATTTTAATGAATAAAAGAACTACCCTAATTTTTATATTGATTCTCATTTTTGGCTTTCAGACTGGTTCTTTTGCACAGTCCAAAGCGAAGAGTGCGGTAATTTACAATATATATACCGACGGATTCCCGTGGATGAGGGCTACTTATGCCGTATTGGACTCAGCGGGGAAAGATATGCGTGTTGACGGACCAAACGATATAAAAATTACAGAAGCCGGTAAAGCAAGAGCTCACCGCCCTGGTTTATCGCCGTTCTGCGTACCTGCCGAGGATAAAACTTTTTCTGCAATTTTACTGCTTGATGCCTCTTCTTCTATGTCTGACAGTGCAATAAGCAAGACCGATGCTACAAAAAGATGGGCTGTTGTAAAAGATGCGGCATTAAATTTTTGTAAGCAGATAGATACAAATAAAACTGAAGTAGCTATTATTTCTTTTACAAGTGTAGCGAGTCTTCAAACCGGATTTACTACAAATAAGGTCAATCTGGACAAAATTATAACGGGATTAAATACAAGTAACGGCACGAATTATAATGCGGCTTTTCTTGTAAACGCCAGACAGAATATGGATTCTACTCAGTCTGCTTTGTGGGTTGCAAAATCAGCGAAGTTCAAACCTGTTATAATTTTTCTTACAGACGGCAGACATCTGAATGACTACTCAATACCTCCACCTCCTTTAGAACCGAGAGACGGACGCTTTATGGTTGATGATGTTCTTAGGCTTTGCAGGGAGCGAAATCCTTCGGTTTATGTCTTTGTGATTCAAGTCGGTGAAAATGCTTTAGATCCAAATGATGCTGCTGATAATATTTCAATCGGTTATCTTCAAACTCTTGCAGGAACAGAAATCGGTAAGGATATTTACGGCACACCCGCTCAAAATTTATGGATGAACGTAAAAAGTGCGGATGAATTAAAAAATACATACAGTTACATTGGAGATATTTGCGGTAAATTAGGTTACCCAAGACAATGCGAAGTGCAGTGGCTTACTGATTGTAGCGGCGGCGGCATGCTCAGACTGAATTTCCCGAATCACAAAAATCTGACAGCTTCTAAATTTTTCAGTATTCCTGCTACTACGAAACCGACGATTGTAAGCAGTTCCACTAAAGTTGATTTTATTAATGACAATCCCGGGACTGCCGTAACGAAGTCTGTTACAATAAGAGCTGACTACAATCCTGTTGAAGTCTGGGGCTATAAATCCAGCAGCACAAAGTATAAGGTAATTGACTGGGGAACCAAGGGAAGCCCGACTTTTACTTTGCAAAAAGGAGAGTCAACCGTTATTACGATTGAATACAAACCTACTAATCTTCAGTATTCTTCTTCTACAATAGAAATACTCGGAACAGCCTGCAACGGAAGATTGATTACAACAACAGGGATGTCAACACCTTTACTGCCATTGGTAGATATGGGAAATGTAGTGATTAAAACTCAGAAGGATTCTCTTGTCAGAAATGTTTTCTGCAACAGAACAGGAACTTCCGTAAGGATAAACAGTGTTACATTTGCTGGCGGAGACGGACCTTTTTTCACAACCGTAAATTTCAGAGCGACTACTTTGATTCCCGGAGCCTGTGTTAATATCATATTCAGGTTTCAGCCCCTTACATCAGGTCAGAAACAATGTACATATGAAATAAATACATCTATCGGAAAGTACACACAAATTATAAAAGGAAACAGTATCGGTGACCCCAGCATAAGTTCTGAAAATCCGATTGTATTTATGAATACGGATTGCAAAATTCAATCATGGGATACATTAATCAAAATCCGAAATCCCGGTCCAATACCCTTACTTATAGATGTATTGGGAAGTAAAATCAAAGGAGCAGATGCAGGAGAATTCTCATTAATTGCACCTTTGCCGCCTACAATTCTTCCGAACAATTCTATTATAATAGGATTGAGTTTTAATCCGAAGTCTGCCGGAATAAAAACTGCTGAACTTCACGTACTTTCGAACGCACCGGATAATCAGGACTATGCCGTCATTCTTCAGGGAACAAAGGATAGTGTCAATTTCGAACCGGATTCGTACCTTTATGACTTTGGTACTTTGTGTCTGGGAGAGCAGAAAGACACAACATTAAAAATTTCGAATACAGGTTCAACGGATTTAATTATACGAAATATATCGAAGCCTCCGAATGTATTTCTAGATACAAACCAAATTCCTTTGTTATTCGAAAGCTCCCAGGATTTAAATTTAAGTTATTTCCCGTCCGCAGAAGGAAAGTTCGACACAACTATTCAATATGAAGAAACATTCTGTGGTGTGCAAAAAACAATCCGAGTGACCGGAAACGTTTATGAACCGCGGATTAGCGGAGGAAATACACTAATAACTACAATGGTTGGAATACCCAAAGATACAACAATCACATTAACAAATTCATCCATGGTGAATGATTTAAAAATTGATTCTATTGAAGTGGATGATACCCAATTTCAGATACTCGGCACAGTTCCTGTGCTACCTGCAATAATACCGGTTCAGGGGACAATTGAGGTTGCATTCAGATATATTCCTACAGATATAACACCGGTATCAGCAAATTTAATATTAACAGGTATGCCCTGTCGAAACTTACAG
>JBAYGQ010000079.1:0-8063 GCA_041666585.1 Bacteroidota bacterium | reverse complement strand
CAATAATAGATAAGCATCATTCAGAGTTTTTGGCTTATGGTAGTTGAAGTCCGGTAATAACATTTTCCCTCTTGTCCAATTAAAACAATTTATTTATTTTTTTCAAAAATCATTTTTGAAGCAATACTGACAGCAATTTCCGAAGCTGTTTCTGAATTAATTCCCATTCCAATCGGCATATTAATTTTATTTATTATTTCTTCTTTTATACCCGATTCAAGAAGACTTTTCGTCATGGCTTTTACTTTACTATGACTGCCCATCATTCCAAGATAACGCCAGGGTTTGCCTGCACAGTAGGAAAGTATTTCCCAATCGATTTTATGGTCAAAAGAAATAATTACAATAAAAATATTTTCATCAAACTGAAGTTCCGAAAGAAAATCCTTAATGTTAGTAACAACTTTTTTGAAATTTCCTGAAGTCCAATCATCGAAAATTCCTTCTCTATTGTCAATTACAGTTGTATCAAAATCAAGATGTTCTACCTGATGTACCAAAGCCTTTCCGACATGCCCCCCACCAAAAATGTATAACTTATAATTTTGCATCAGCGGCTCGATAAAAATATCGGCAGTACCGCCGCAACTTGTTCCCTCTTGACTTGTAAGCTCAACATGAAAAAGTTCCTGTTTATTTGAAAAAAGTAGTTTAAGTGCCCTGTCAATTGTTTCCGATTCAATCCCGCCTCCCCCAACCGTTCCATAAGTCAGCGCTTCGTCGGTAACAATCATCTTAGCACCTGCCTTCAAAGGGGTAGAACCTTTTGTTTGTACAATTGTACAAAGCATCGCTTTGGTACCGGCTTCTTTCAGTTCAACAATTTTATGGTAAATATCTTTCATAATTTTTACAGTGAGCTACTTAAAGTACCTATCATATTCATCCTGAGTATTGATATTTATTTGGATTTTATCTGAAAAAACTTCAACATCTTTTCTGGGAAAACCTTTTAAAAAATCCTTAAAATTTATATTAATATTTTCTTCTTCTATGATTTTTTTTAAAACTTTTTTTGATAATAAAACCGGATGTCCTCCTGAGTTTTGACAACATGGAACTGTGTAACCGTTATCTGTTCTATTATCGTAAATTAAATTTAAAATATCTTTTTCTATAAATGGATTATCAGCATTATGAATAAAACACTGTTCCAAATCTCTAATATTTGCCAAACCTGTTTTGATTGAAAAAAATCTTTCAAATTCAGGATGCCGGTTAGCAATAAAAAGTACTGAACCACAGTTTTCAAATTTATTTTTGATCTCAGTCCATTCCGAAATTTGTTCATTGGTTGTAATAATAATCTTACTACATCCAAATTCCATAAAATTATCTATTATTTTTTCAATAAAAACTCTTTTTTCATCAAACCGTAAAAATGGTTTTGGAATCTTCATCCTGCTCGAAAATCCTGCGGCAAGAATAATTGCACCGACAGGCTTAATTTCATGTTCAGACTTAATTATCATCTGCAACTTTAAATTCTGAATTATTTAAAAGGTCTCCCGAAATTTTTATCTGTAATTGCCCTAACGAGATTCGTAAATGTTAAATTCAATGGAGTACGTATATAATGTTTCCTACCGTATTCAACAATTTTTCCATTCATAAAATCAATTTCTGTTTCCTGATTATTCAAAAGGTCAACAGCCAGCGATGGGAAATGATCTCCTGCTTTATTTAAATACCTTAAACAAAGTTTGACAAAATTCTTTTCAAACGTAATATCTTCAGCTTTGGCAACTTCAACTGCTTCAAGAATTATTTTTTCAACGATTTCGTGTGTATCCGGTATTGTCATAGCTTCACGCATTGTCAGCTTTGAAATTGCACATAAAGGACTGAGTGCGGCATTCAATATAGTCTTCTGCCAGACTTTTTCAGTTAGATCGAAAGAATCTGTACTTTCCGTCAATAAATTTACAGAAGTAAGTACATCCGAGATCCAATCAGAAATATCTTTCCTTGTATCATTCCTTGAAGCTACCCAATTAGGAGGATTAAAGAAAGTTACGTTTACTCGATTAGGTGCAATAATATTTCCTGCAAAGTTCACTACCATTCTAAATATTTTCGATTCATTAAAATGAGACCGATATTTAAGTGCCACACCGATACCGTTTTGAGCACTTAAAATAAGTAAATTTTCATTATTAAAAATTTCAATCTGATCTAAAATTTTATCAACATGATAAGCCTTTGCGGCACATATCAAAATGTCAATGTTACTTTGTAGAAGTTCACCCAGAGAACCATAAACTTCATCTATTTTAGTACTTTTTTCTATTGAACCGGAAAGAAAAATACCTTCTTTTCGGATGAGTTCGACTTTTTCCTTAATAACGTCACAAATAGCGACATTGCATCCGGCATCATGTAGATGTTGTGTCAGAATCAGACCCACAGGTCCTAAACCGACTATTCCGATTCTGTATTCCTTTGGATTCATTATATCTTTGCAGTATATTAATAATTATAATTTGATTTCATTTAACACCTCTTCAAACTTTTCGGCAAAATATTCATTTTCTTTCTGCAATCCTACAGTAACTCTGATGCAATGCGGCAAACCGAATGCTCTAAGTCCTCGTACAATCGCACCTTTTGTCAAAAGTTTCAAAAATATTTTATCTACCGTTTCAGCAGAATCAAAAATACTCATTACAAAGTTTGCATCAGACTTTATATAATTAATTCCAAGTCTATCATACAAGCCATATATATATTTCAGTCCCTTTTGATTCAAATCTAAATAATATTCTAAGAACTGATTGTCGTTCAATGCGGCAACTCCTGCCATCTGTGATGGAATACCCGGCTCAAAAGGTAATCTGACTTTCATAAGATTTTTTATTAATTCTTTATGAGCAAAACCGTATCCTAATCTAATTCCGGCTAAACCGTAAGCCTTGGAAAAAGTTCTTAATGTAATTACGTTATCAAATCTATATAGCATCGAGTCAGGATAATCAGGACGACCATGTACAAACTCGTGATATGCTTCATCCAAAATTATAAGTACATCCTTTGGAACTTTTTTTATAAAACTCTCAAATTCCGTTTTTGTAAAAATATTGCCGGTGGGATTATTAGGATTCACAAGATAAATAATTTTTGTTTTATTTGTTATAGCATAGGCAATAGCTTCCAAATCAAAACGATAGTCTTTTAATGGAACTGTAACAGGCTTCTTCCCGATTGCATTTGCTATAACATAAAATCCTACAAAAGTACCTTCGGAAGTCAGAACTTCATCATCGTCACAGAGGAAAGTACGAATAATAACACTCATAATTGCCTCTGAGCCATGTCCTGTAATAATATTTCCTATATCAAGATTGTGAATTTCAGCGAGTTTTGTACATAATATTTTACTGGCTATATCGGGATAACGATTTATCTGATAAATAGAAGCAATCATAGCTTGAACAGCCTGAGGAGAAACTCCCAGAGGATTTTCATTAGAAGCCATTTTAATAACATTTTTTAATCCATATTCATGCATAACCTCATCTATCGGCTTCCCCGGGTCATAAGAACGAAGTTCCTGAATATGCTTGGGCACTAATGACATAATTTTACTCTATAATAAATTATTTTTTAATGAATTTAGCAAATTTACCCAAATTTTTATTAGATACTGCATTCACTAAATTTGTGAATGTCAAATTCAATGGAGTTTGAATATAATGTTTCCTACCGTATTCAACAATTTTACCGTTATTATAATCAATTTCTGTTTCTCCTCCTTCTAAAATATCAACTCCAAGCGATGGAAAATGGTCTCCTGCATTTTTCAATTCACGAAGACAAATTTTTACAAAATTGTCTTCAAATTTAATACCTTCCGCTTTTGCCACCTGCATTGATTCAAGGATTGTCTGCTCTATTACTTCAATTGTGTCGCTCGATTGCATTGCTTCCTTAATTGTGAGTTTAGATATTCCGCACAAAGGGCTGATTGCAGATACTAAAATAGTTTTTTTCCATACTTCATCAAAAAGAGTAAAAGAATTAATTACCCGCGTTTCCTGACCGGTAAAAGTGAGAATGGACCCAATCCATTTAGCGACATTCGTACAAGTATCATTAATCGACGCTATCAAATTCGGGGGATTTATTGAATTTACTTTAACAACATTTTGCTTTATTGAATTGCCGGTATCATTTATAATTATCCTTAATATTTTTGATTCTTCAATACAGGCAAAATATTTTTGTCCGATATCTATCCCGTTTTGAGCACATAATATATGCAAATCAGTTTTATGATTATGATTCTTTATTGTGTTTATCATATTATCAACACGAAAAGATTTCAGACAACTGACAATCAGATTAACACCGCTGTTTAAAAGCTCATCAACAGAATTAAAAATTTCTTCAAAATGAGATGACTTATCAAGTTCCCCGACTAATTGAATACCTTCTTTTTTAATCAACCCGGTTTTTTCCTTATTCAGATCGCAGATTGCAACATTACATCCTGCCTGTTTGAAATGAACTGCAAGTATCATCCCGACAGGTCCCATCCCGACGATACCGATTTTAAATTGTTGTGTATTCATAATTTTACTTTTTATATATTATGTAATTTAATTCTCGCATCTAAAACATGAATCGAATTTTCGAAAGCTACTACAGGATTCAGATCCATTTCGGCAATCTGCGGATTCTCGGTTACAAGCTGAGATACTCTCTGAATTGTTTCAATTAATTTAAGTATATCCGCACCTTTGTCTCCCCGGAAACCTTTCAGAATCTTTACTGTTTTAATAGATTCTGTCATTTCTTCGGCTTCTGAACCGGAAACAGGTGTCAAACAAAAAGCAACATCTTTCAGAAGTTCTACGAATACGCCACCCATTCCGAACATTATCAAATGCCCGAGTCCGGGTTCTGCAACTGCTCCGATAATTACTTCTTTTCCGCCGGGCATAAATTTTTGGATAAAGAATTTCAAATCATCAACTGCAAGTTTCGCTGACATTTCAGTTGCGGCTTTCCTTAATTCAACAGAGTTTTTAAGATTCAAAACAACTCCGCCGCTATCGCTTTTATGTATTATTTGTGCAGAATCAGCTTTTAGAACAACAGGAAAGCCGATAGTTTCAGCAGATGCAACAGCATCATCAACATTTGCTACCATTGCCCATGGTGCTACCGCGATACCATAGGACTGCAAAATTGAATACACTTCTTCTGAATTAAGAACAGTTCTTTTTTCCCGATTTGCATTTTCAATTATTTTTTGAACTTTAGATTTATCAGTATCATTGAAATTTTTTGGTTCTTCAATTTTGCGATTTATAATATTGCGATAATTTACAAGAGATGACAAGGCTTTTGCCGCCATTTCAGGAAAATCATAACAAGGGATGTTGCCGGATTTCAGTATTGCGGTTGTAGTAGTCCACTGCTCTTTGTCTGTCATATAATTGCAGACAACTGGCTTTTTCTTCTTGTTGCTGATTTCAGCCATTTCTCTTGCCACGGCTTCGCAATCGACAAAAGGAGGTGTTACGAAGTTGATATAAATACTGTCAATCTGCTCTTCGTCCATTAATGCATCCATAGCCGCTCGCCAATGAACCGCCGCCGCAGTTGCCAAAACGTCTATAGGATTTGCAATAGAAGCTTCTGCATATAATTTATCTGTTAAAAATATTTTCGCTTTTTCACTTAAATCAGGCATTTCAAGTCCACCCTCCACAAGACTGTCTGTTGCAATAATAGCCGGACCGCCTGTATCTGTAATAATACCTACTCTATTGCTCTTTGGAATCGGTTGTGAAGCAAATGCAATTGCCGCCTGACACATTTCCTCTTCATCACGAAAAGTAACAATACCTGTTTTCTTAAAAATTAATTCAGTAGAAAGCCCTGCTCCTGCAAGACCTCCGGTATGCGATACAGCAGCTTTAGCTCCCTGTTCGGTTCTGCCCGAACGCATTGCAAGTATCGGTTTTTTTGCAGTTACTTTGCGGGCGATTTCCATAAATTCAAGAGGGTTTGTAAATGCTTCGACATACAAAACAATAACCTTAGTATCTTCATCATCGCCATAATATTCAATTATTTCAGGTATTGAAACATCGCAGGCATTACCGTTGGAAGCGTAGAATCTTAATCCTGTATCGAGGTCGTAAAAACGTTGCATCAGCACTGCACCTACTCCGCCACTTTGTGCAACAATAGAAATGTTTCCCGGTTTCGGATAAGTAAAAGTGAAATCACAATACGCTTTGTAGTCAGGATGAGTATTGATAATACCCTGGCAGTTGGGACCGAAAAGTCTCATTCCATATTTTTTTGCAATTGAAACCGATTCCTTTTCAAGTGCAACACCTACAGGACCAATCTCTTTAAATCCTGCACTATTAATTATAATATTCTTTGCTCCTTTTTTGCCGCAATCTTCAATTGCAGCCGGAACAAATTTACTTGGAATTGAAATATGTACAAGGTCAACATCTCCCGGACAGTCAAGAACCGAAGGATAAGCCTTTACTCCGCGTACTTCGGGTGCAGTTGGGTTAATAGGATAAATTGCACCCTGAAAATTATAGCGCAATAAATTTTTTGTAATCACATTTCCTATTGACAAATCTTTTGTAGATGCGCCAATAATAGCAACAGATTTCGGGTGAAAAAGAGAATGTAACATTATCAGCGATTCTCCTCAAGTTGTTCTATAAATGCTTCGACATTTGTTTTTGTTTGCTCATCGGAAACTAATCTCATATCATTCAGGTCACCGTTTATCACAAGACTCGGTACACCTGTTTTCATTTCAATACGCTTGTGCATGCCATACCTGCAATTGGAGTTTGCAGGGCATGTTTTTGAATCATGATAAATAATTCCGTCTATATGATAAAAATCAATCATATTTTTAATATATTTCTCTTTTGAATCTTCGGAACGTACTATGAAAATTTCTGCATAGGCTCTTGCCATACTGTTAAACGGGTCATTCTCGTCAAAGGCTGAAAATATCCAACTGTTGCAATAAGTAGAAGCCATGACACATGTATTCAAACTTGCAAATAGCTCTGAATGTGCTCTGATTCTTCCCCATATCGGCATACCGTCCCAATACAAACGAAATTTTTCGTTTTCTACTGCACCTTCACTATTTGCTACTCTTTCTTCTAATTCTTTTAGCAATACTTTATAATAGTTAATTGCCTGTGTTGTTCCTCTAAGAACCACAGCAGGACCCATGTGTATCGTTCCGTCAAAAAAAGTAAGCGGAGAAGGTTTTGAGGATGCTGTACGAAGTACTTTGCCCCATAGCTCTGTACACTCTCTGGAAAGTTTAAGAATTTCTCTGAGTTTATCAATATCGAACTTATGACCGGAAATCTCTTCCAATGGCTTTACCAAATCTTCGGTTTGCTTTGCCATAGAACGAACGTGAGTTTCAGTAATTTCATCAGGATATTTCGGTGCATAAACACCCATCATCGGGACATTTAATTCTCTGGAATACCAAGCCATCCAATCCTGAACGTCGCGGCACTGATTTGTGTCAAACACTAATACATCCGGTTTTGGTACTTTTTCAATTCCATAGGCTTTTGTTAGTGGTGTGTTATTTGTAACGTAAGAGCCAATGTCAGCAGTCAGGTATGAACAAATATCGGGAGAATAGCCTAATGCATTTGCAAAGGGAATCAGGTCTGATGCCATTCTGGTCGCACCGAGCATAGCTCCGTGATTTTCGGGATAATGTACTGCAAAACCTAAAGAGTGCAAAAGTTCTGCAGGTCCGACGCTTGTACACCATGCTACTTTTTTTTCACCTGTTTTTGAACATCTGTCCAAATCAAGAAAATAGTCAGCCATATACTTATTCATTAGCTCGGTTGCTTCAATTTTCTTCCTTTTTGCAATTTTTTGTTCAGCCATAATTACCCTCATTTATTTATTTTGCATTTCCTGATTCTAAAGCATACAAAGCCGCACCTATTGCTCCGGTTAGCTGCGGATACTCGGCAACAAGTATATCAACACCCAATTCTTCACTTGCTATTTTCACTAATAAAGGATTATAT
>JBAYGQ010000078.1:0-8121 GCA_041666585.1 Bacteroidota bacterium | reverse complement strand
TCACAACCTTTGTGTTACTGATGGTTGAAATTTTATATATAAATTATCGGGGAAATTTCGTAAATTTGTAAACTATACAGTTATAAAAGTAGGGTCGAATACATGGCAAAAGAAACGCTTACCAAAATAATTGCTGAAAATCAAGGACATAACCAAAATAATCAAAATACCGGTGCAGCATCCGAACAAAATGTGCAGTCTTCCGGTGAACATACAAATACCGCAACTAATGAACACGGTAAAAAAGAAATGACCTCTCAGGATGTTTTTCCTGCAGTATTAGGTCATTTAGGTGACCACAGAGAATTAACATTTTTCGATATTCATATTTGTAATCTGCCTGTAATTATTTATGATAAAAAAGAAGGCTTTCACAGCTATTCTTCGATGGAATCAATGGAATCAAAGCAGACTTTTACAACTGTTCACGGTCATCCGCCAATTATTCGAAAATCGGATATGCAACCTGTGTCATTAGATTTATCTATTACTTCCTTATTATGTTTTGAGTGGATTGCTGGGTTTTTGATTTTTTCTGTTCTTGCTATAGCCGCAAGAAAGTACAAAAAAAATCCCAAAAAGGCACCTTCGGGACTTCAAAATGCAGTTGAAGCATTAATTCTGTACATACGTGATGATGCGATATTTCCGAACATTAGCTCAAAACGTGCGGCAAAAGGATTGTTTCCATATTTTATTGCACTATTCTTTTTTATTTTAGGTTGTAATTTACTTGGATTAGTACCGGGAGGTCATACTGCAACAGGTGCTTTGGCAGTTACCGGAGCTTTGGCAATTACAGCATTTTTTGTAATAAATATAACTGCAATCAGGGAAACGGGAATTAAAAACTGGCTTAAACACTTATTAGGCGGAGCTCCCTGGTGGTTATGCTTTATTATGATTCCGATTGAAATAATATCTATGTTTGTGAAACCTTTTGCATTGACAATACGTCTTTTTGCAAATATGACTGCAGGACACGTTGTATTGTTTTCATTAGTCGGTCTGATATTTTTCTTTAATTTATCTTCAGGATTTACAGGAGGATTAATAATTTCTCCGATTTCAGTTGCATTTTCTTTGTTCATGTATTCTCTTGATTTATTTGTAGCCATTTTACAGGCATATATTTTCGTAATATTAACGGCAGTATTTGTAGGTTTAGCTATCGGTGATCATGCTGAAGAGCATGAAGAAGCTCATAGCCATTAAAAGAAATTAAAAGCAATAATATTTGTTTATCGTTATTTTTATAATGTTTTGTTAATTTATCTCGGAGTTTCAAATGAATCCTATTCCATTAGGTCTATTAGGTGCAGGACTCGGTGCAGGTATCGCAGTTCTGGGAGCAGGTTTAGGTATCGGTAAGTTAGCCGCATCCGCAATGGAAGCTATGGCACGTCAACCCGAAGCCGCAGGTGGCATCAGAACCGCAATGATTATAGCCGCCGCCTTTATCGAAGGTGTTGCTTTGTTTGCCTGTGTTATTTGTATGTTGATGGCGGTAAAATAATTTTTACGACTTTTCTTCCTGAGGCAGGTCTGATTGGAAATGACCTGCCTTTCAGAAGAATTTTAAAATTTGAAAAAGTATTACACACTAAAATAAAAAGACAGCTATGGATAAAGTAATGAATGTTGACCCGGGTCTGATGATTTGGACCTTGATAACTTTTTTCATCTTTTTCGGACTGCTCACAAAATTTGCCACCAAACCTATTATGGCAGGTTTGAAAAAACGCGAGGATTCAATTAAAGAATCAATAGATAATGCCGAAAAAGCAAATATGGATGCTCAAAAACTCTTTAAGGAAAGTCAGGAGAAAATCCGTACAGCTCAACAGGAAATGATGGGAATTGTAAATAAGGGAAGACAACAGGCTGAAGAAATAATTAGGAAAGCACTTGATGAAGCTGAAGTTGTCAAAAAGCAAAAAATTGATGAAGCGGTCAGAGAAATCAACAGAAGTAAAGATAATGCACTTAAAGAACTCAGAGGTGAAGTAGCCGATTTAGTAATTTTTGCTACCGAAAAAATTCTTGATGAAACATTGGACAAAGAAAAACATTATAAATTGGTTCAATCTTATATTGACAAACTTCCGAATAACTAATTAAAGATATTGGTATGGTTGAATACAGAGTTTCATTCCGTTACGCAAGAGCTTTACTCGAATTAGCAGTAAAAGCCGGTATTGCGGATACTATCTATACAGAGTTCCAAAAAATAAATTTTCTATTTGAATCTTCACGTGAATTGCGAAGTATGGTATCTAATCCGATTTTTCAATTATGGAAGAAAAAACAAATCCTTACTTCAATTCTGGAAGAAATTGAATGCTCTGAATTCACTACTACATTTTTATTATTTGTAGTTGACAAACGCAGAGGAATGCTGATTGAAAGCATTATTTATCAGTTCGGAGTACTTTTTAATCAGATGAAAAACAATTTACCCATTCAGATTAATTCTGCTGTTGAACTTAATGATAAACTTAAAAATGAAATTTCGTCCCGGTTAGCGGACTGGACTAAAAAAACAATACTTCCGAATTATTCAGTTAAACCGGAACTAAAAGGCGGATTCTCTGTTCAGATTGATGATTGGGTCTATGATGCTACTTTAAAAAATCAATTAGAAGTTTTACACAGAAAATTAGCTTTGGATTAAACTATAAAATAAAAAATAAATTTTTCTAATTCAATAAATAAAATGAAAATAATTATTAATTTAAGTAAATAAAGGAAATTAAAATGGTTGATGTTCGACCTGAAGAAATTTCAACTATACTGAGACGCCAATTATCAGGCTTCGAAAAAGAAGCTGATATTTATGAAGTAGGAACTGTCCTGCAAGTAGGCGACGGTGTAGCCCGTGTTTACGGCTTAACGAAATGTATGTCATCGGAACTTGTTGAATTTCCAAACGAAGTCGTCGGAATGGTTTTAAACCTGGAAGAGGACAACGTCGGTATTATGCTTTTTGGAGACGACAGCTTAGTCAAGGAAGGAGATACAGTCAGAAGGACAGGTAAAATCGCATCAGTTCCGGTTGGTCGGGAACTATTAGGAAGAGTAGTGAATCCTCTCGGTATTCCGATTGACGGCAAAGGACCTCATAATGCACCTCAGACACTACCTATTGAAAGAAAAGCACCCGGAGTTTTACCGCGTCAGCCTGTTAAGGAAGCTTTACAAACAGGTCTTAAAGTTATTGATGCTCTTATCCCGATTGGTCGAGGACAGAGAGAATTGATTATCGGAGACCGCCAAACCGGAAAAACAGCTATTGCTTTGGATACAATAATCAACCAAAAATATACACATTCTGAAGAAGCTAAAAAGCACGGTGTTCAACCTATGTATTGCATATACGTAGCAATTGGTCAGAAAGGCTCAACAGTTGCAAATGTTCTTAGCTACCTCGAAGATTTCGGAGCAATGGAATACACTATTATTGTTGCCGCTAATGCTTCTGATCCAGCCGCTTTGCAGTTTATTGCACCCTATTGCGGTTGTTCGATGGGTGAGTTCTTCCGTGATAACGGAATGCATGCGCTTGTGATTTATGATGACCTTTCCAAGCAAGCCGCGGCTTATCGTCAGGTTTCTTTGCTACTTCGCCGTCCGCCGGGTCGCGAGGCATATCCCGGAGATATTTTCTATCTACATAGCCGTCTTTTAGAAAGAGCCGCAAAATATTCAGAAAAATTCGGTAGCGGCTCACTTACTGCCTTACCTGTGATTGAGACTCAGGCAAGCGACGTTTCGGCATACATTCCGACAAATGTGATTTCAATTACTGACGGTCAAATATATCTTGAGCCAAACTTATTCAATGCCGGTATCCGTCCGGCAATGAATGTCGGTATCTCTGTTTCCAGGGTTGGAGGTAATGCTCAAAACAAAGCTATGAGAAAAGTAGCAGGTCCGTTAAAAATAGAATTAGCTCAGTACCGAGAACTTGAAGCTTTTGCTAAATTCGGCTCAGACCTTGATAAGTCAACACAACAGTCTTTGACAAGGGGAGCAAGACTCACAGAAATTATGAAACAAAAGCAGTATCAGCCTATTCCTGTAGAAAAACAAATCGCATTGATATGGACTGCTACACGCGGATATATGGATGTATTGCCGCTCAAAGACCTTGACCGTTTCGAAAAAGAATATTTTAAATTTATTGATTCCAATTATCTTGAACTTCTCAACTTAATAGTAGAGAAGAAAGAATTGTCCGAAGAGGTTAGTACATTATTGACAAAAGCGGCAGAAGAATTTATTCAACTTTTTGTAAAGTCTGAGTAATGATTATTTTAACCGGCGGTGCCGGATTCATTGGCTCCTGCTTTCTTGCAAAGCTTAATGAATGCGGTTTAACTGACATTCTTGTCGTGGACAGACTTGGTAATGAAAACAAATGGAAAAATCTTAAAGGAAAACGGTTTTCGGGTTACGAACATAAAGATGCTTTCAGAAATAAATTAAATAACGGGTTCTTTGATAATTTGCCGGTTAAAGCTATTATCCATTTCGGAGCTTGCTCATCAACTACCGAAACAAATGCGGATTACCTGCTTGATAACAATTTCAATTACAGCAAAGAACTTGCTGAATTTGCAGTAAAACGCAAGATCAGATTTATATATGCAAGCAGTGCTGCTACTTACGGTGACGGAAAACTCGGTTACTCAGATAATTTGTTTAATGAACTCAGTCCTTTGAATATGTACGGATTCTCGAAACATCTTTTTGACTTGTGGCTTATTGAGAAAGGATATGTTCAAAAGGTTACCGGATTAAAATTTTTTAATGTATTCGGTCCGAATGAGTACCACAAGGGCGATATGGCGAGTATGATTTTTAAGTCTTTCAATCAGATTAAAGACCAAGGCAAAGTAAAGCTTTTTAAATCTAATGACAAATCGTTCAAAGACGGAGAACAATTAAGAGATTTCATCTATGTCAATGATGCCGTAGAGATTGTTTGGAAAATATTTAAGAATAAAAATGTTTCCGGAATTTTTAATCTTGGTAGCGGAAAAGCACGTAACTGGAACGATTTGACAAATGCGGTTTTTTCTGCATTGAATATAGAAAAAAATATAGAATATATTGAAATGCCTGATTCATTAAAGAAGCAATATCAGAATTTTACTCAGGCTGAAATGGATAAATTATTTCGGGCAATCGGCGAATATAAGTTCTCATCATTAGAAGATAGTATTAACGACTATGTTAAAAATTATTTATCGGAAGACAAATACATTTAGAATTTTTAATGTCATTCCGGTTTATCCTGAATCGGTATTACAAGCTAGAAAAAACGAAAATTAAATAAGAGTTGAAGATGGATTCCTGCTTTTGCAGGAATGACAAAAAAAGGAAGTTTTAATAATTACGAATAAAACCTTATGCCGACATTACGTGATATCAGACGCAGAATAACGGGTGTAGCTAATACAGCAAAGATTACACAGGCTATGAGAATGGTCTCTGCCGCTAAACTCAGAAGGTCTCAGGAAGCAATTCAATCTGCAAGACCGTATGTTCTGAAAATGGCTGAAGTACTGAAAAACCTTGTTGAATCTGTCGGCGAGGACTATACACATCCTTTAATTCAAAAACATAAATCTGTTCAAAACGTAGCCGCTATTATTATTGCATCCGATAGGGGGCTTTGCGGGAGTTTCAATAATAATTTGTTCAGATATGCAATGACTTTTCTTCATGATAAAGTTGAGACCGAATATCCAAATGCAAAAATTCATGTCATACCGGTAGGCAAGCGTACATGTTTGTTTTTCAAAAGACAAAAATATGACGTAATCCGAGAATATTCCGGAATTTTTGCCGCTCTGAACTTCAAGTATGCAAAAGAAATAGGCAACGAGGTTGTATCTGCCTTTATCAACGAGGAAATTGATAAAGTATATATTTTCTTTAATGAGTTCAAAAATATTATGATTCAAAGACCGGCTACTGTTACCTTACTACCCATAGAGCAGACTGAAGTGAAAGATGCATCCAATAAAAATTTCCAAATAGATTATATATTTGAACCCTCAGAAAAAGAAATCTTAGATGATTTGTTACCAAAGCACATGGATATTCAAATTTGGCGAACACTGCTTGAGTCCTTCGCTTCTGAGCAAGCCGCAAGGATGATGGCTATGGAAAATGCTACAAAGAATGCAAACGACCTTATTAAACATCTTGAACTTGTATTCAACAAAGCCAGACAAGCAGCAATCACTAAAGAAATGCTCGAAATAGTAAGCGGGGCGGATGCTCTGAAAAAGGCATAATTAAGTTTATAAAGTTTGTAAAGTTGAAAGTTCATAAAGTTAATAAAATGAAATTATGAATTATTTTTTTAAGAAGTTCAGAATAAATTCGCATAAAAAATCAAAGAGCCGGAAAATCACCGGCTCTTTTTATTATCTGAAATGATTAAATTAATTTAGACTCAATATCTGTATGTCAACTGTAAACCCATACTCATCGGTTTTTGAGTCAGGATATAAGTTGAACCGTTTTCAATAGTACCGTAATTAGTTCTTAGTTCCGAATAGTCTTTCCAGCGGACAAGTACATCTACTCTTACATTCGGACTAAGATACAAGCCTCCGCCGAGAGAGACATAGGATATATAAGCATTGGCTATATCCTGCATATACGGTGAAGTTGTGCTTGCATAGCTTGCCCTGACAACTACGGGTACCAAAGGTATTTTATACTCTGCTCCGAATCCCCAGGTGGTTTGTCCCACAAGCTGAGTTTTCATTACAGGATTCAGGTTCATTACGGCATCCGTTGCATCAGAAAATGATAACTGGGAAACATCAGTATATTCAATTCCTGCCGAAAAAGTCAAACCCATCATATTTACCGATGCACCGGCACAATAGATAAATGGAGTTGTTATATTATACCTAGTAGACCCTACATTCTTATAAGGAACATCTGTTGACTGTCCATTGTCGAAATCGGCAGTAGCTGTTTGAGAAAAATCTTCGTTTATTTCGTACCAAGTAGGGAATTTCACGGTTGCTCCAAGTCTGATGAAATCTGTAATACGTGCCATAATTCCTATTGAACCAGTGATTCCGGAAATGTTCTGTTTTATTTTTTCATTAACATCTAATTTGTCAAAATCAACATTTGTAAAATTCTGCTGATCCCAATAATCATATTTGTGTCGTGTGTCAATTTCAAAATAAGACCTGTTATATCCGTAGGTACCGAATTTTCCTGAAAGCGAAACGCCGATTGATACATTGTCACTGACTTCGAAGGCAATTGCACCTGTAATATTATGAAGCCCTCCTGTTTCCTCAACTGTTCCCTTCTGATATATGCTGTCTTTAATAGGTGTTCTGAAATTTGAATCAGCAAGAGTTAAGAAGGTTGCGATATTATCATTAAAATTTCGGGGACCATTTTGTGCTTCCCAGCCTATAAAAGAACTTGTTTGATTGAAACCTTCATAATGAAACATGTTACCGAAATTACTTTCGTTGAAATATCCGATTCCGACAGCATAAGCGCGATTGTTGCTTTGAATCGGTGAGGATAGTCCAAAATGAGAAACAAATTCGTCGTTCGTTTTCATAGTATTTAATTCACTCAAAAAGTCAGTTTGGGAGTTATTTCTGCTGAATCCCATTCCGATAGAAATCTCAGGATAGGGAGAAATAGTCAGACCTGCCGGATTATAGAGCAAAGCACCTATATCGTCTGAAATACCGTGGTAAGCAACGTTCAAGCCGCCTACTCTCGGCGTAATAATTGAGTTTGTTCCTGTAAGTCTTAAAGCATCCTCAATAAACTGTGCTTTTGATTGTACCGCACTTAGTATTGTAATACAAGCAAGTACAAAAACCGTTTTACATAATTTCGCTTTCATTTCATTATCTCCTGTTTGGACCTGAACCGCCACTACTTTTTGTTGAACCTGAGCCTGAATTTGAACCTGAAGATTTTGAGCCTGCACCTGATGAACCGGAACTCGAACCCGAGCGGTTTGAAGAACCGGAACTTGAATTTCCGGAAGGTGCCGGTCTTGCGGCTTCTCTGTTAATCTTTATTGTATTATCGCTACCGCTGTTAGTTCTTGTT
>JBAYGQ010000077.1:0-8141 GCA_041666585.1 Bacteroidota bacterium | reverse complement strand
CGTTTAAAGTTTAAAAATATGATAAAAAATATTCAAAAATTCGGGTTTAATATTTACGGCGATTCGATCGGTAAAATGTGGATCGAGCTCGTTGAGGCCGTTTTAACCAATGGAGAAAAAAGTTATGACGAGAAACGAGAAAGAGTCGCCTTAATGAACGTAAGAGTAAAATCAAAATTTCAAAATTTTGATGACAAGATAATTGATAGATTTGCAGATTTAGAAAAAACTAAAGCCATGATTAATTTTGTTTTTTCGAATGAAATAATTGAAGGTTTTTCCATTCTCAGAAGATTCAGACATTATGTATTTCACGGTTACTCATTCCGGTTAGAATGGGACAGACTTTTGTTAGCAATTGATTCTTTGCCGGTTTTGTTTCAAACGTTCAAATCGAATATATTTTCGTACAAGAAAAAACTATCTGAAGAAATTACTGATTAAAGGGTAATTGTGAAAATATTAGGTACAACCATCTTGCTGATTATTTTAATCACATTCTCTTCAAAGGCGCAGACACAATCTGATTCCTCTGATGCTAAGTGGTCAATTGTTTTACCTCTTGCATCGAGTCAGGATTTAGATTTGAAACAATGTCTTGTTGGAGCTTTGAAAGACTCTGTAGTTGCGGGTTTTGTGCAAAATATTGGTACATACAAGTTTCGTGTAGATTCGATTTATTTTACGGGAGCAGATGAAAGTGCTTTTAAACTTGTCGGCGGTTTACCGAAATATATTCTGAACCCATCTGAAAATAAATATGGAGAGTTCCTTTTTATACCTAACAGAGTGGGCGTCCATACTGCAACAATTAACGTAATTACACAATCAGATACATTAAAACAAAGTATTCAGGGCGAAGGTGTCCAGCCGTCTCTCGCAGTGTTGGCAAAAATACTTGATTTCGGACATGTGGAAATCGGCAACGAAAAAACATATCAGGATACTATTTTAATTCAAAATATCTCAGGTTTTCCGATTACGATAACTGATGTAGTGCAGTTGGGACCTGACAAAACGCAATTCGAAATAATTAACGGCGGCGGTTCTTTTGTTTTGCAGGCGAATGAATCGCGCAAACTCACGATAAAATTCAAACCTATTTACGGAGGCAGAACTTCCGGACAACTCGGCTTCGAATATAGCGGAGTAGGCTCTCCGGCAATTGCACAGCTTTTCGGAACAGGAATCGGAGGATTGGTTACAGTAACAAATGACTCGGCTTTTGCAGGCGAGCATAGGGTTCTGAAGCTGATTATGAGCAAGGTGAAACCCGAAGGAATTGCCTCAATAGCACCGAACTATGAGGCAAAAATCAGATTTCAGAACACAATACTTTCTCCGGAAGACA
Organism: Bacteroidota bacterium; assembly: GCA_041666585.1. Taxonomy (GTDB): domain Bacteria; phylum Bacteroidota; class Ignavibacteria; order Kapaibacteriales; family UBA2268; genus JBAYGQ01. Next base: position 6,790 of record JBAYGQ010000077.1, on the reverse strand, counting down.
GAACTCATCTGAGTATATCAAATGATTCTGCATTTTTTACAGTCAGCGGTACTTTAGGAACAACCGTGGAATTAGCGCAGATACCGATGATAGCAGGTCTCGGCTCAGTAGAAGAAACTTCTGTTGATATAGTTGACATTGCATTGAAAGACAATCTTGGCAATCGTATTGACTATGATTTCGAGACGCAGTCGGGTACATTCAAACTTCTCGGTATCTGCAGAGAAGGCGGCAACAGATTGGTGAATCCTAACTCTCATGCTGGGATGCTGAAAGTTGCTCCCAATCCTACTGACGGAACAATAACCGTAGAATTTTCATTAACCGAAAAAGGCAATACCGAGCTTTGCATTTACAACATTCTGGGAGAAAAAGTAAAGACAATTTTCTCGGAAAATGTAAATGATTTCAGCAAACGCAAAATAAATTGCGGAGTGCAGAATCTCAGTTCGGGACAGTATATGATTTTATTCCGAACACCAACATACAATGAAAGTTTGCAATTGATGATATTGAAATAAAGTTCTGAACCTTGATTATCAGGATTAAAGGATTAGCATGATTAAGAAATTGAACCATGATTTCAAGGATTAAAGGATTAACCTGATTAGAAGAAAAAGTATAAAGAAAAAATAAATCCTTTAAATCCTTAAATCAAGTAAATCATGGTTCAGACAATTAAATGATTAGCTTGATTAGAAGAATACGCATGGTAAATAAGAAAAAATACATCCTTAAATCCTTTAATCAGGAAAATCATGGTTCAGACCTTTGGGAATTAGTATATGAAAAAAATAATTTATTTAGTCGTATTCTTGCTCTGCTACTGTGCTTACGGTCAGAGCCTTTCTGTATTTGACATTGACACATCAGCTTTTCCGAAAATCAGAGCGAAGTTTTATGCATTTGATGCATCCGGAAAACAGATTACAAATCTCTCACCTGCTGATTTTGAAATAAAAGAAAACGGGACAACAAGAACTGTAACTAATGTGAGCTGTCCGAGTCCGAAACCGCCACAAGCATTGTCCAGTGTACTGACAATAGATGTAAGCGGTTCAATGAGAGGCAATGGTATCTCTATTGCAAAAGAAGCCGCTACTGCCTGGATTAACGCTCAGGCTAACGCTTTAGATGAATGTGCCATTACCAGTTTTAATGAAAAAAATTATATCAATCAGGATTTTACTACTAATAAAAATAAACTCCTGATTGCATTAAATAACCTAAGGACACAGGGACAAACTAATTATGAAACCGGCTTAATAAAGCCTCCTGCAGGGAGTCTTGAAATAACAAAAAACGCTAAATACAAAAAATTAGTAATTTTTTTGTCTGACGGACAACCGAATTATGACCCGCAAATTGACCAAATAATTTCGGAAGCAAACAGACAGAATTGTGTGATTTATTCTGTCGTGTTAGAAATGGATTGTCCAAAGTGTTTGAAAGATATTTCGAATCAGACGGGTGGAAAGTGGTTCGAAAATGTTACTACTGCCGAACAGGCAAAGAATATCTATCTTCAAATTCAAAATATAGCTCAGGGAGGTGACCCGTGTACAATAGAATGGCAGAGTGAAGTGAGTTGTCAGGCTGGTATGATTGATGTAGAGTTAAGACATACTTCATTGAACCTGACTTCAAATGCAAGCTACTTCCCGTCTGATATTTCAATTGCAAGATTAGAATTTTCTCCGAATTTTATGATATTGAAAAATATTATCCCGGGAGTAAAAAAAGATACTACTGTTACTGTTACAGCCCGCAATTCAAATTTCAATATAGCAAATATAAAAAGTTCAAATCCGGTTTTTACTATTAATCCGGTTAACTTTAGCCTTGTAAACGGTCAAAGTACCGACCTGACTTTGAGCTATAATTCTGTGGATAGTACTTATAAATACACAAAATTCTCGTTTGAAAGCGACCAATGCCAACCTTATTATTATGCAGGGGGAGGTTATCAGGTTATTAAACCTAAGGTACCTACTTTGACCCTGATTAATCCAAACGGAGGCGAAGAATATGTTGTTGGTAGTGACTCATTAATAATCTGGACAGGTGTATCGGAAATTGATACTGTCCAGTTAGAATACAGCATTGATGACGGAATGAACTGGATTCTGATAACAACGAAAGCAAGCGATTTAAAATATGTTTGGAAAAATATCCCCAAACCTGCCAGCGACCGGTGCAAGGTAAAAGTTAGGCATGTGATAGGAAACTTAACAAACGGAATACCGGGTACTCTTCGATATTCTTTGGAAGGACATACTTTAGGTGTTCATAATGTGAGTTGGAGTCCTGACGGAAATCGTGTTGCTACGAGCGCAGACTATACCGCAAAAATCTGGAATGCCTATACTGGTAAATTACTTCTGACTTTAATCGGCCATACATCTTATGTTAATCATGTAAGCTGGAGCCCGGACGGCTCCAGAGTTGCAACTGTTAGTAATGATAGTACAGCAAAAATCTGGGATGTAGCTACAGGAGCGATTTTAAAAACACTGAAAGGGCATACCGGATATGTGCATGATATTTGCTGGAGTCCCGACGGCTCAAGCATTGCAACTGTTAGCAGTGATAAAACTGCAAAAATCTGGAATGCAAATACCGGAAGTCTTATTCACACATTAACAGGTCATTCATGGTATATTAATAATATTAGCTGGAGCCCCGACGGTACGCGTGTTCTGACATCAAGCGCGGACAAAACAGCAATAATCTGGAATGTTTCTACCGGAACAAAAAATCTAATTTTAAGCGGACATCAGGGTTCAATTAATAAAGCGGCTTGGAGTCCTGATGGTTCAATGGTCGCAACCGTCAGCTATGATAATACCGCTTTTATATGGAATGCAAATAACGGAACAATTTTACGAACTTTAAGCGGACATACCTCGAACATAAATGATGTAAGCTGGAAAGGAGACGGTAGTAAACTTGTAACCGGAAGCAACGACAACACTGCCATTATTTGGAATGTTTCATCGGGTACTAAACTTTTTACATTGAATGGTCACACGGGTTCAGTTAATAACGTGAACTGGAGTCCCGACGGAACTAAAATAGCAACCGCAAGCTCGGACTTTAGGTCAATAATATGGGATTCAAGAACAGGTGCGAATATTTTTACTTTAATCGGACATATTAACTGGGTTAATAATGTAACCTGGAATCCTGAGGGTACATGTGTTGCCACCGCTAGTGAAGATAATACCGCCAATATCTGGTTTATAGAAAACCAATTTTCTCAGGAGGATATGTCAGATCAGGCTTTCAGAATTATTGCACCTAAGGCAAGTGCTTTTGATATTGATATGAAACAATGTCTTATCGGTTCAACAAAGGATTCTGTAGTTGTCGGATTCCTTAAAAATAACGGTACTTTTAAATATAGGGTGGATTCAATTTATTTTACAGGAGCAGATGCTTCTGCATTCTCACTTGTTTCCGGTTTTCCTAAATATGAAATTGCCTCGGGTGGAAGCCGTTTTGCGGAATTTCGCTTTCAACCTTTTAAGGATGGAATGCATCAGGCAGAAATCGTAATTATAACACAGGCGGATACTTTGATTCAGAATATTTTGGGTGCGGGAACTCAGCCCCGAGTGGAGGTGTTAACAGATATAATTGATTTTGGAATAGTTGACAAGGGAAAAAGCAGGGACACGCTTCAGGTTGTTACAATTAAAAACATAAGTGCTACACCGCTTATGATTTCAAGTACAAATCATAATATTCCGAATGACATTGATTTTACTACTATAGGGGGTTTTGCCCCGTTTACTTTAAACGCAGGTGATACTGCAAAAATGGATTTACGTTTCAAACCGAGTGATGTCGGCAGAACAAGCGGTACATTGGAGTTTCATTATAATGGAGTAGGCAGTCCCGCAGTGGTTCAGCTTTTCGGAGAAGGTGTAAATAGAAGTCCAAAAATATTAACTAATATTTCTACAATACCGGATTTGATTTGCGATAATATGTCTTCAAGTACTTTCTTAATTTCAAATTCAGGAGGGAATCCTCTGATAATATCTACTGTTGATATTAGCGGTACTGATAAAAATGATTTCAAGTTATTGGAAATTGCACCGATAATTATAGAAGCCGATAGCTCAAAAATTTTAAATATTCAATTTTCTTCTTCAATCCCTGGTATTAAAACAGCAAATATTGAAATTAAAAGTAATGCAGATCCTGATTCATTATTAGTTATCCCTTTGACAGCAAAAAAAGACAGTGCAAATATTGAACCCGACTTGCAGACTATTGATTTCGGAAACTTCTTTGTAAATCAATCTGCAGACACAAGTATAATTTTGAAAAATTGGGGTACAATAGATAACAAAGTGATTATAGCTCAGCCTGCGTCTTTTACTTTAAATTCCAACGCTATAACTTTGACTCCAGATGCTACGAGTGTACTAAATATCTATTTTCCGGGTTCAGTTTCAGCGAAAGCTTTTGATGAGTTCATCACAATTACAGATACAATATGTAGCAGAACATACCAAGTTCATTTGCTACTGAAAGTAAATAATCCGGCTACTGCTATTCTTCAAGCCGGCTCATTGGAAGCTTACCCGGGTGATGTTGTTGAAGTTCCGGTTATCCTGAATAATCAGGAAAATATTCAATTGTCAGGTGCCACAAGTCTGAAAACAGATTTGAGTTACAATTCTACTTTACTTTATCCATTGGATTTTACTCAGCAAAAAGTTGACGATACAACAGCTAAAATCACACTTCTTGATTTACCAATCAATACAACAATAGGTGAGCCTCTTGCAAAAGTAAAATTTAAAGTTGGACTCGGTAGTACTGAAGAATGTGATTTAACACTTTCCAACGGTGAAGCAGTCGGAGGATTAGCTGACATAACTTTATTGAACGGACATTTCCGTTTACTCGGCATTTGCAGAGAAGGCGGGGCACGACTGATAAATAGAAACTCACAGGCAGGAATGCTGAAAGTGGCTCCCAATCCTACGGATGGGACTATTACAGTAGAATTTTCAATAACAGAAAAAAGCAATACCGAGCTTAGCATTTACAACATTCTGGGCGAAAAAGTAAAAACAATTTTCTCTGAAAATGTAAGCGAATTCAATAAAAGAATAATCCATTATGATGTACAGGACTTAAGTTCGGGACAGTATATGATTTTATTCCGAACACCTACTTACAACGAAAGTTTGCAATTAATGATATTGAAGTGAGTGTAGAGAGAAGAACTAAGAGTGAAGAGTAGAAGAAAAATTCTGAGTTCTGAATTAAAGAAAAAAAAATTAATGCTTGATTCTTTAAATAAAGGGAATCAAGATTTATACGAATGAAAGATTTTATGAAAAAAATTATTTATTTAGTCGTATTCTTGCTCTGCTACTGTGCTTACGGTCAGAGTCTCTCTGTATTTGACATTGACACATCAGCTTTTCCGACAATAAAAGCTAAGTTTTATGCTTTTGATGCAAACGGAAAACAAATCACAAACCTGTCTCCTGCTGATTTTGAACTAAAAGAAAACGGAGTTGCAAGAACTGTTACAAATGTGAGCTGTCCCAATCCTAAGCCACCGCTGGCACTTTCAAGTGTCATTACGATAGATATTAGCGGTTCGATGAGCGGAAGTGGTTTAAGTATGGCAAAGGAAGCCGCTACTGTTTGGATTAATACGATTCCACTTGGTACAAGCGAATGTGCTATTAATAGTTTTGATGACAAAAACTATATTAACCAGGATTTTACAACAAATAAAAACAAACTTCTGAATGCATTAAACGGCTTGCAGGCTAACGGCGGCACAGATTATGATATTGCATTCTGGAAACCGCTTACATCCAGTCTTTTAATAACAAAGACCGGAAAACACAAAAAAGTAATTGTATTTATTTCAGACGGGCAACCGAATTTTGAACCGCAGGTAAATCAGATAATTTCTGAAGCTAACAGTCAGAATTGTGCAATTTTTTCAGTAGTAGTAGGAAATAACTGCCCACAGTGTTTAAAAGATGTATCAAGTCAAACCGGCGGGCAGTGGTTCGAGAACATAAAAACGGCAGAAGACGCAAAGAGAGCATTTCAAAATATATTAGTTTCTGCCCAAGGAGGCGACCCATGCACAATAGAATGGCAGAGCGGAACTAATTGCACCGGCGGTCCAGTCAATATTGATTGTCAGCTTATACCAAATAATATTAGCATTATAGCAAGTTACCAGACTCCGATTAGTTCAATTGCATTTTTGGATTGCAGACCGGCTGGAGTATTTTTCAAGAACAAACCTATCGGTGTTCGGGTAGATACCAATATTATTATTACCGCAAAAAATGCTGATTTTAATGTTACTAATATAACATCATCGGACTTGAATTTCGAAATAAATCCAAAAAGCTTTAACTTAGCAAAAGGTCAAAGCCAGACCGTAAAATTAAGCTATACACCTCCTGACAGCAACAGATATTTCAGTTCGTTCATAATGGAGAACAATTTATGTCAAAAAAAGTATGTTGCAGTCGGAGGATTTGTTAAGAACACTACTTCAAAACCAACATTAAAAATAACGCATCCAAACGGTGGGGAAATTTTCGCTGTCGGTAGTGATACTCTTATAACATGGGAAGGGGTATTGCCAAGCGACAAAGTCAAATTAGAATTCTCAAGCGATAACGGTAATTCCTGGAATTTAATAACAGACACAGCAAGCGGACTAAAATATTTTTGGAAAAATATCCCTAAATCGGCAAGCAATCAATGCCTGGTACGAGCTACACAAGAT
>JBAYGQ010000076.1:0-8219 GCA_041666585.1 Bacteroidota bacterium | reverse complement strand
GTTTTATCAAAACTTCAATATACAATAACAGGCTTATCCCTGCATTAAATCTTTCTCTTTAGCTGTAAGAAATTCGTCAACTTTTCTGATAAAATCATTTGTGATTTTCTGAATTTCTTCTTCACCCCATTTTTTATCGTCTTCGGAAATCTGTTTGTCTTTTTCAGCTTTGCGTACAACTTCAATCTGGTCACGTCTTACATTGCGTATTGCAATGCGTCCGTCTTCAGCATATTTTTTGCAAAGTTTGACAAATTCTTTCCGACGCTCTTCAGTCAAAGGAGGTACAGCGATGCGGATAACATTACCGTCGTTTTGGGGATTGAATCCGAGGTCAGCCTGCTGAATAGCTTTTTCGATAGCTTGCAGTGTATTTCTGTCCCAAGGCTGAATAATGATAGACCTTGCATCGGGAACAGAGACACTTGCCATTTGTGATATAGCAGTCTGACTACCGTAGAAATCGGCTTTAACAGAATCAACAAGAGACGCTGAAGCTCTTCCGGTACGAACTTTGGAAATCTGGTTTTTGGTAAAATCAAGAGATTTGTTCATCAGTTCTCCGGTTTTTTCGAGAATTTCTTTAATTTCCATGATGAGTTCCTTTTAAATCTACTATGATTTTTTTATAATTGAACCAATCGGTTCACCGAGTAAAATTCGTTTTAAATTTCCCGGTTTGTTAATATCAAATACTATTACAGGTAAATTATTTTCTTCGCAAAGTGTAAAAGCAGTCTGGTCCATAACCCTCAGTTCCCGCTCGATAACTTCGCGGAATGAAATCTGATTATATCGTACTGCATTGCTATTTTTCTCTGGGTCGCAATCATAAACTCCGTCAACCCTTGTGCCTTTAAGAATGAGTTCAGCATCAATTTCGATTGCCCGCAGTACGGCGGCAGTATCAGTTGTGAAGTATGGGTTACCGGTTCCAGCACCGAACAAAACCACTCTTCCTTTTTCGAGATGGCGTATTGCACGACGTCTGATAAAAGGTTCGGCGATTTCAGCCATTTGAATAGCTGATTGTAGCCGTGTAGGTATGTTCCGCTCTTCGAGCGCATTCTGGAAAGCAATGCAATTTATGCATGTGGCAAGCATACCCATGTGGTCGCCGGAAACTTTGTGAATACCGTGTGCGGCGGCTTGTATGCCTCTGAAAATATTTCCTCCGCCAATTACGATTCCGATTTCTACACCTAGCTGATGTACTTCCAGAATTTCAGAAGCAAAATATTTCAGAACTTTAGGGTCAATACCATAGGACATTTCACCCATAAGGGCTTCGCCGCTGAGTTTCAACAGGACTCTTTTGAATTTCGGTTCCATTTGTTTTTGTGCAAAGTATAAAAAAAAGGACTCAATTTTTTGAGTCCGTTTATTTTTATTTTATTAAAGTTCTTCGCCGAGGAAATAGCGTCTAAAACTTTTTATATTAATATCTACTCCCAGATCGGCAGAAATTTCTTTGATAACATCTGCTATAGTTTTTGCCGGGTCTTTTACGAAAGTCTGCTCTAACAGGCATTGTTCCTGGAAGAATTTTTCGAGTTTACCGGTTGCAATTCTATCGGCTATTTCAGGTTTTTTGCCTTCTGTGATTGCTTTTTCTTTTTCGATTTCTTTTTCTTTTTCAATCTGCTCTGCTGAAACCTGTTCTCTGTGAATAAAAGTAGGTTTCATTGCGGCAATTTGCATTGCAATGTCGCGTAAATGAGCATGAGCTTTATCTGAAATTTTATCAGTGGATGATTCAACTAATACAGATAATCTGCTACCGGCGTGGATGTAATCTGCAATATATCCGTCGGATTTGATTTTTTCGAATCTTCTGATTTCGATTTTTTCACTGAATTTGGCAAGCATATCGTTAAGGATGTCCTGTACTGTATTGCCTTCGAAAGTTAATTTCAACAACTCGTCAAGGTTTGCGGCATCATTCAATAATAAAGCACCTGCAACAGAATTTGCAAAACGTTCGAATTCAGCATTTCTGGAAACGAAGTCAGTTTCGCAGTTAATTTCTACAATAACAGCAGTTTTTTTATCGTCGGTAACTTTGCTTATCACAAGTCCTTCGTTAGCGGAACGGTCGGCTCTTTTAGCCGCTGAAGCCGCACCTTTTTTACGCAAAATCTCAATAGCTTTCTGCATATCTCCGTCTGATTCCTGAAGTGCGTTCTTACAGTCACCCATTCCGGCGCCTGTTTTATCGCGGAGTTCTTTAACTAATTGTGGTGTAATCTGTGCCATATCTATACTCTTTAATAATGAAGTTCAAAAATAAAATTAATTGTTCTCGGGCTTCGGAGCCTGATCTTTCGGAGCATCGTTAGGGCGGTCGTTTCTGCTTCTCTGAGGTCTTCCGCCTCTGTCGCCGCCGCGGTTATCACCCCTGTTTCCGCCGTCTCCGGGTTTTGCGCTTCTTCGTTCACGGAAACGTCTTTGTACTTTAGCCTGGTCATCTGATGTCGAATCGCTTTCTTTTGCCATTCTGTCCGAATCGGAAGCCTGGTCAGCGGCACGGGTTTTAAAGAGGCTGTTACCTTCAATTACGGCATCAGCAAGTACTCTTGAAACCAGTTCGACTGTTCTGATTGAATCGTCGTTTGCGGGAATCGGGAAGTCCACAGTTTCGGGGTCGCAGTTTGTATCAACTAGTGCGATAACGGGTATATCCAATATTTTTGCTTCTTTAACCGCTATATGTTCTTTCTTAATGTCAACAACAAATAATGCACCGGGAAGGCGTGTCATTTCTTCAATTCCGCCAAATACTTTGCGTAGTCTGTCACGTTCGCGTGAAAGAAGTAATCTTTCTTTCTTTGTGATTTTTTCGAAAGTACCGTCAACTTCCATTTTATCAATAGTTATTAATCTTTTGATACTTTTTCGGATAGTTGAAAAATTCGTTAACATACCGCCGAGCCAGCGTTCGCAGACGTAGTTAACGCCGCATCTTTTAGCTTGCTCTTCAATTGTGGTTTTTGCCTGTTGCTTGGTACCGATAAACATAACTGTTTTGCCTTTGGAAGCGGCATCGAAAGCTACGTTACGAGCGATATCGAGAAGGATTTGCGTTTTGCGAAGGTCAATGATATGAATTCCATTGCGTTCGCCGAAAATGAATTTCTCCATTTTTGGATTCCATCTGCGGGTAAGATGCCCGAAATGAGAACCCGCTTCGAGCAGTTGCTCTATTTCTACATAGTGCGCCATCAAAAAACTCCTGTGATAATGTTTTTACTTCTGCAGACATCAACTTATTGATTCAATGCTTAAAAGCACCACACTCAACAATCCGCCTGCATGCTTATTTTTTATATTTATAAATTAATATAAAGTCAATATTAACGTTTAGAGAACTGGAAGCGTTTTCTTGCTTTTTTCTGTCCGTATTTTTTACGTTCAACCATTCTCGGGTCGCGTGTCAACAAACCGAAATCTCTAAGTGTATGATGTAATTCCGCATCGAATGCATTTAATGCTCGTGCTATGCCGAGCTGGATAGCACCTGTTTGACCGCTTTTACCGCCGCCACGAACAGTAATGAATAAGTCGAATTTGCCTTCGTTTTTAGTTAAGTGCAAAGGCTTTGAAGCAACTGTACGATAGACTTCAATAGGAAAGTACTCATTAAAAGGAAGTTTGTTAACCTGAATTTTTCCTGTCCCGGGAAGCATACGCACCTGTGCGACAGAAGTTTTTCTTCTTCCCGTTCCTAATGCAACCTTCATTCGGTATCTCCGAGATATTTATTAATTATTAATTGTATTTCAATTCGTAAATCTTTGGTTGCTGTGCCTGGTGCGGATGCTCGCCGCCGGCATAGGCTTTAATATTTTTGCACATTTTTCTTCCGAGTTTACTTTTAGGAAGCATGCCGCGAACTGCGGTTTCGATAATCCATGCAGGATTAGAAACTATCATGTTTCTGAAAGTACGGATTTTAACTCCGCCCGGGTAGCCTGAGTGCTCCATATATTCTTTTTGCTCAAATCGTTTTCCCTTTATCTGGATTTTGTCCGCATTGATAACAATAACGAAATCGCCGCAGTCCACATGGGGAGTGAAATGTGCTTTGTGTTTACCGCGGATTAGTGCCGCTACCTGCGAAGACAATCTGCCGAGTGTTTGGTTAGTTGCATCAACGACCCACCATTTTTTGTCGGCATCTTCTTTGCGTAATGATTTTGTAATTTTCGCCGAGGATTCCACGGGAATTCTCCTAATTCTAATTAATTCACAATTATAAAGAAAACAAAATTATTACTTTTTTTTGTGATTACCAAATTTGATGTTAAAAATAAATAAAGTATTTAATTTAGCTATGCGTTGATTAAGGAAAAAAATGATTTTAAACCTAATTTATAGTACTATATTTGTATGTGTAACGGATATTTTTTTAAAATGTGCAAAAATATTTGATGTTTTTCAATTAAGTGCAAAGATACAAAATTTAATATGTCGGAAATCAGAGAAAGACTTAATTTCATTATTTATTGTTTTTTCAAAACATTTATAATATTGATTCGTCAAAAATGTATTAAATTCTGCCTCTTTGGCAGGAATTGGAATTGTGGCATTTATTAATTTTGTTTTTAAGGTTTATGGGACAGATTTTTAATAGGATAAAAGACATATCTAAATCATATATTAATGATGATGGCAGTAATTTTTCAGGTGATGTTAACTTAAACGACCCTTCTGATACCGAGCTAAAACGGGTGATAGAAGAATTGAACAAAGGAGCTGACCCGAATGCCGGTAAGCAAAAAACTGGTAGCGGTAAACGCGAGGAAATGAAAATGGATTTGATTTCTGCATGCAGGATTTTACAAGTAAATTCAAATGCTTCGATTGATCAAATAAAAACTGCATATAAGAACAGAATTAAAGAATATCATCCTGATAAAGTGGCAAATCTGGGTAATGATATAAAGGTTCTTGCTGAAAAGAAAACGCAGGAAATTAACAGAGCTTATGAATTTCTGAAAAAAGAAAAGATTTTTTAGTTTTATTAGTTTACAAATATTAGGTTTTTCTGTCATTCTGAATTTATTTCAGAATCTAAAGAAAACCCGCATAAATACAGGATTCTGAACCAAGTTCAGAATGACATTCTCTGATGATTTTGAATGGACTGAGATTAGATTTTAAAAATAAACAGCTATAAAAATATATGAAAAAAATAATTATAGAAATAATCGCAATTGTAATTTTCGCCTCAGTTCTGGGGCTTTTATACAATTATTTTTCAGAGAAACCTCTACCTTTAATATATAAGCAGGAAGCACCGAAATTCGTACATGATTCAATTCTTTTTGCGGGAATTGACACTGCCTCGACTCAAGTAAAGAAGATTGATAATACACCTTTGACGATAGATAACAATAAACTCCAAAATATCACCAAGGAACAAATTTCCGGGAATACTGACTCAAAAGAAAATAATACTACAGGTAAAGATGCCCTGACAAATAAAGTGCCGGACATTAAAATTAACTCTACTTCAAGTTCAGGATTTAATAATGTCAATTATGCTCAGGTTGTAAAGTTGCTCGGCAATCCGAAAATTGTGTTTATTGATGCCCGTACTGCAGAAGAGTTCGGGAAAGCACATATAGGAAATGCTATGAATATTTACCCTTACGATAAAGAAGAAGTATTTATGCCGAGAATCGCATCCTTACCGAGAGATAAAACTTTTATTGTCTATTGCGAAGGCGGGAACTGCGATTTGAGCCACATGGTCGCAAAAATCATGAAAGATTTCGGTTTTGAGAGAGTATTTATTTATGTCGGCGGCTGGAATGAATGGAGCGCCAAAAGGGAAATTACTAATTAATAATTACCAATTACTAATTTGAAAAATTCATAATTCATAACTCATAATTTTTTAAAATGGAATATATAGAAGCGGAAAATATCAATAATTATTTGCAGACTCAATACGGAATTGTCGGCAGGTCTAAGCCGATGCAGGATGCAATTAATCTGCTTAGGCAGTCTGCACCGACAGACCTGACGGTTCTGATTACAGGTGAGACAGGGACAGGTAAGGAGATATTTGCGCACGCTTTGCACGGATTATCGAACAGGAAAAAGAATCAGTTTGTGAGTGTGAATTGCGGTGCAATACCCGAAACTCTGCTTGAATCGGAGCTTTTCGGACATGAAAAAGGTGCTTTCACAGGAGCAACGGAGCAGAGAAAAGGTTTTTTTGAAGTAGCTGACAAAGGGACTATTTTTCTGGATGAGATAGGTGAAATGCCCGTCGGTACACAGGTTAAACTGCTCAGGGTGCTGGAAGCAGGAGAGTTTAACCGTCTCGGCTCTACAAATTTGAAGAAAGTTGATGTAAGGGTAATAGCGGCAACAAACAGAGATTTAGAGTATGAAGTAAAGGAAGGCGGATTCAGGCAGGATTTGTATTTCCGTCTTAAGTCAGTATCAATTGTTCTGCCTCCTCTGAGAAAACACATAGAAGACCTACCTTTGTTAGTTGAATACTTTGCTCAGCGTGTCTGCGATAAACTCGGGATTCCGTGGAACGGTATAAACGACGATGCTCTCGGTGTTTTGCGAAGTTTACCATGGGCGGGAAATATCAGGGAACTGAGGAATCTGATAGAAACAGCAATTACTTTGCAAAAGAAATCTATCCAGACATCCGAAATATTACAAAGACATATTGCACCGGCATTGCCCGCAACAAATTATCTGCAATCGCCTAAAGAAAATGCTCTGATACCTCTGCGAACTTATCCTGAACCGCCTAATATCGAAATGGAAATAATTTTCCGTTCACTATTAGAACTTAAGAATGATGTAAATGAAATTAAAAGATTTCTGCATAGTTTGAATTATAATGTTGAAGATTTAAAAGAGAGCATAATTAACATACCTCCTGCTGAAACATACGCTCATGTTGAAGAGGTGCAATCTATATCCGAAGAAAACCTGAATATTGAAACTATGGAAAAGAAAATGATTGAAACGGCTCTTACCAAATATTCGGGTAATCGCCGAAAGGCGGCAAAAGCACTCGGTCTCAGTGAGCGAACTCTATACAGAAAAATTTCTGAATATGGAATTAATGAACAAAATTATTCTTAGCAAATGACAAATAATAAATACGATTTAGCTGTTGTTTACAGGATATACCCTAAGGTTTCGAAAGTACCTCCGATATTTTCTGACGATAAATTTAAGTTATCAGAATTGTGTCTCAAATCATTCAGGCAATCACTCGGAGATTTAAAAATAAAACTCTGGGTTCTCTTAGATAATTGTCCGGAAGAGTACACTACACTTTTTAAAAAATATTTTGCTGAAGATGAAATTGAACTTATCATTCTGCCGGGAATCGGCAACGGAGCAACTTTCGGAAAGCAGATGGATATTTTATTAGCTCAGTGTGATTCGGATTATGTCTATTTTGCGGAAGATGATTATTTCTATCTCGAAGGTACATTCAGTGAAATGCTGGAATTTATTAAAGAAAATTCCGATGTGCATTTTGTTACACCTTTCGACCATCTCGATTATTATAAATCTTATTTACATAAATATCCTGTCAGAACTAAAGAAACACTAAACAGAAAATGGAAAACTGCCGGCTCAACCTGTATGACATTTTTGACTAGAAAAGAAATATTGGAAAAAACAAAATCAGTTTTTTATACATATACAAAAAATAACTGGGATGCAAGTTTGTGGTTCTCACTTACCAATCACAAAGTAATTAAGCTGTCTTTTATTCTGAGCTTATTCAATTTTAAAATGGAAGCCATTAAAATATTTTTAAAAGCTTGGATTCATAGTCCCCGGCAAATACTTTTCGGAAAGAAATGGAATCTTTGGGTACCCATACCTTCATTATCCACTCACATGGATGAGGTAAGTCTTGCTCCTGAGATAAATTGGCAAGAGAAATTTCAGGAAATGATTGTTGAATAAATTTATATTATTATGAGAAAAAATAAAAATTTTGTTTCATACTTTTAAAAAAATTGATAAGTTTGAATGTTCAAAAATTGATTATAGTATAATTGATATAATAATTATTAATTTTTTTTATCTTTGGGAGGAAAAAAGATGGCATTAAAAATCACAGATGAATGCATTAACTGCGCCGCATGCGAACCGGAATGCCCGACAGAAGCTATTTCAGAAGGCACCGATATTTTTGTTATTGATGCTGATAAATGTGT
>JBAYGQ010000075.1:0-8245 GCA_041666585.1 Bacteroidota bacterium | reverse complement strand
AAGCGGCGGCACAACTTGCGAACCGGCTTATGATTCCCGGATTAATAGAGTATTTCAGAATTAGCGGAGATTACGGCATTTTCGAGATAAATACACCGAAACATCTTTTGAATAAAACTGTAGTTGAATCTGATATACGCCGTAAATACTCATTGAATCTAATTACAATTAAAAGGGCTGTCAGTAAACTTGAACCCGGCAGTAAGGAACAATCTGATGTTACAGGAGTACCCTCGCCCGATACAAAGATTTTAGATGGTGATGTACTCGTACTTTTCGGTAAGGAAAAAGATTTGAAAGATTTGCTGGAAGTGTAAGTAACATTTGAAACTTGTTGACAAAAATTCAAAGTATATATTTCGTAATTAGATTTATGTCTTCTGTTTCTTTTTCTTAGCTGCCGGGAAAAGTACATTGTTGAGAATAAGGCGATACCCCGGAGAAGTTTTGTGAAGATTCAAGTCTGTAGGTCTGTCGCCGACAAAATGGCGGTAATCTTCGGGGTCGTGTCCGCCGTACCAGGTAAACGTACCGCGTCCGATGTTGCCGTGAATATATTTTACTTCGTCTGAGCCTTCTTTTTGAGCGAGAACTGTTACGTTTTTCTTTATAAATTCTTTGTGGAAGCCGGTAGTCTGTCCCATAAATCCATGGATTACATTCACATGGTCCTGTGTAAGCATAGTCGGTACCGGGTCGTATTTAGCCGAAAACTCAAAAAGTGTGAAGTAATCAGAATCCGGATTATTATCTGCTTCGTCAGTACAATCAATGTTAGAAACTTCATAAATGTACGGATCAATAACTAATGTAAAATTTTCGAATGCAAAGGTATTTGTAAAATCCAATTTGCTGTTTGCGTTCGGGTCTATAGGGTCACCGTCGAACATAGGACCGCAAATATCAATATTCATAGCGGCAAGTGCAATATCGTAAGAATCAGTTGCACTGCACATAGCAAACATGAAACCGCCGTTTGAAACGAATTGCATTAATTTCAGCGCAACCGCTCTTTTACATTCGCTTACTTTTGAATAGCCTAATTTTTTTGCTACACTTTCGCTTAAAGAGACCATTTCAATGTACCATGGTACATTTTGGTAATTTGCCCAGAACTTGCCGTACTGACCCGTAAAGTCTTCGTGGTGAAGATGAACCCAGTCGTATTTATCGAGTTTACCCGTCAGCACTTCTTCGTCCCAGATAATGTCATGTTCAATTTCCGCATAATCCAGAGCTAGGCGTACTGCGTCGTCCCAGGGACGGGAACCCGGCGGGGCATAAACGGCGATTTTTGGAGGTTTTTCCAATCGTACCAAGTCCATATTAACATTGTCCTGCTGAACTTCGGAGTAAATAGTTGATGCGGCTGAGTTGTCCAACTGCTCGAACGATACACCGCGAATACGGCATTCAGTAGCGATTAAATCGGTATAATCGGTCATAAAAGAACCGCCGCGGTAGTTCAACAGCCAATCCACCGGCTGGTCTTTTTTCAGCACCCAATATGTTATTCCATAAGCCTTAAGATGGTTTGTCTGTGCCAAATCCATGGGAATCAGAATTTTCTGGGCATTTGCCTGCAATGCGGAGAAAAGAAGGATTACTGATATATATATGCAAAATTTGATTGATTTCATCTTATTTTCAGTCGTAACATTCTAAATGATACGACAATAACGTCTTACAGTGCCTAATATTTTGGAATGCAGAATTTAAGCTGCGTTCTTACTACTAAAAAAGCCAAAAATTAAAATAAATACCTGATATTTAAAAAATGGTATTGATAAATAAGTATAGAAAACTAAAAAATTGTCATTCCCGCGAAAGTGGGAATCCATTGTATTTAATTATGCTATGGATTCCTGCTTTCGCAGGAATGACACGTAAAAATACTATTTTTTTCTACCGGGCTTTTTGTTCTTGTTTGCGTTCTGATTCTGCTGATTAATCTGCTGTTTAAACGGAAGCGATTTACCCTGCGAACCGGCAAGGTTCTGTGCTTCACGCATTTTCTTCTGAATCCAGCCTTCTTTCTTGGGCATACGCTTCAAATCTTCAAGAGTAAGCCTTTTGCGTGAGTATTTATTGATATAGACCTGCTGCCCTATGCTCATCAGGTTGAACATAAAATAATATAGATTCAATCCGGAAGGAAAGTTTGAGAACAAAAGAGTAAACATAACGGGCATCATATAAATCATCGCCTTCTGCCGCGGGTCAGTCAAAGTCAGCTTCTGCTGGAAAAACATAGTAATACCCATAAGCAAAGCCAATCCTGATAGATGAGTTATTCCCAAAAACGAGAAAGGCAGAGCAATTAAATTATCAGGTACGGATAAATCTGTAATCCATAGGAAGAAATTTGCCTGCCGCAGGTCTATAGCTGTCCTTAGCACAGACCACAAGGCATAGAGAATAGGCATTTGCAATAATAATGGCAGACAGCCTCCTGCGGGATTAATACCGTATTCGGAGTAAAGTTTCATTGTTTCTTTTTGCTGAGTCTGCTGGTCGTCTTTGTACTTATCACGCAGTTTCTGCATCTCCGGACCAAGTAACTGCATCTTTTGCGATGATTTCAATTGCTGAATCGAGAACGGATAGAGCAAAAGTTTCATCAATATTGAGAAAATTATTAGTGATATTCCGTAATTGGCAATAAATTTATGAATGAATTTAAATATCGGCATCATAAAATATTCACCGATGGGGCGAATAACCCAACGCCAGCCGAAATTCACCATAGCGGCAAGACCAAGTTCATTTAGCCTGTCGTATTCTAAAGGTCCGATATATACAAGGAATGACTGCGATTGAGAGCCGCCCTTGTAAGGCAGACGGAAATTTGCAGTGTATTTTTCAACGAAACCGGAATTTGCAGTATGCTTTTTATATGCCGAAAAATCAGCAGTTCCGTCGAATGTTTTAGGGTCAGGTATAATCGCAACGCCGAAATATTTAGTTTTGACTGCAATATAATCTATTCTGCCTGTTATGCTTTTTTCTGTTGGAGTGTCTTCAGCATTAAGTTCTTCATCACTTCCGTTTACCAATCCCATCGCAACGGCATCTCCCGACTCGTCAACACTGTTTTGTTCCTGATATCTCAGTCCGTCTGACCAGACTAAGTTCACACCTCTGGATGGAATAATATTTTCAAAATTAGAAACCTCAACATTTGCGCGGAAAGTATATCTGTTGCCGTAGAACACAAACTGTTTCTTTATGAATTTTCCGCCTGTTTCTCCGACCGGAAGAATTGCAGTAATAACCAATGAATCTTTACCGGAAAGCTTGAAGTTGTTCTGTCCTTTAGTGTCGAATTGGAAGTATAAATCACGGGTATCAATTTTTTTATTATCAATTGTAATAAATGTAATGAAGAAATTTCCTTTATCTGCGGCAATAAGTTCAGTCGGGTAACCGTTCCACATCTTATAATGTTTGAGTTCCCATCTTGTGATAGCTGCACCTTTACTTGAGATGTAAAACTTAGTAAAGTCGTTTTCTATTCTGATAAAATCTTCCTTACCTTCGGAAAGATTTGAAAAATATTTGCCATATTTATCTTCCTTCAGCAGTGTATCGTTCTTCTCTTCATCTGCTACGGCTGTCGTATCCTGAACAACAGGTTTCACATCTTCGGAGATAGTAGAGCTTGTTTTATTTTTCTGATTGGGATTCTCAATCTGAGGTTTTTCATTCACAGAGCTGTAGAACATCCATGCTACAACCACAACGAAAATCATAATAAATCCGAGAATGTTTCTTTTATCCATTGTTATGCTTTATTTGATTACAAAAAAAATGTCCGTGTTTATGATTGTGTTCCAAATCCGGAACGGGGTCTAAACCTCCGGCATGGAAAGGATGGCATTTCAATATCCTCTTAATTGCGAGCAGTGAGCCGCGCAAAAAACCGTACCTTTCTAAAGCTTCGTATGCATACTGAGAACAGGACGGATAGAATCTACAGGAAGAAGGAAAAAAAGGAGAAAGTAAATTCTTATATATTTTAATCAGATATTGAGCAATTGTTTTCAATTTAATTTTTTTTCCGAATTTTGGATTTTATATTCATTGACTTTAATTAACAATTTCCTTATAACTGTTTGCACCTGCTCAAGTCTTATCAAACCTGACTTCCCGGGTGATACACGCCAGTTAATTATCAACTTGTCAATTTTTACATTTAATTCAAATGAGGCTAAATCAGAGTAACTCTTCTTTAAACCTTCTCTCATCAATCTTTTTATTCTGTTTCTGACAACAGCTTTTTTTTCAATTTTCTTTGTAATCTTAACCGCAAAAAGAGTAACCGGTTCTGTGATGTTTCCGGATTCCATATTGCCCTCAGATTCATACAAATCTCTGAAACATACAATAGCCACAGCATCTTTTTCAAAAAATCGCTTCCCCGAACTGAAAACGTCGGCAAAATTCTTCTGCCCTTGCAACGGCTTTAACATTTTTTATTTTGAACACTACCTGAAAGTAAAAATTACCCTGAAAAATTCATTTTGTTATTACGATAAAGGGGTTGTCCAAAAAGAATCTACAACACATTATCCCTTAGAAGAAGAACTTTTTGTAAAAATTCTTCATTTTAATCTTGAAAGAATCCGGAATAAATTGGCTTTTTGGACAGCCCCGTCACTCAGTATTAATTAAATAACACGAATTATTTTTCGTATTATCAGTATCAGGCTTTCTTTCCTTCGTCGCTTACAGTCAATTTAAGTCTGCCTTTTGCGCGACGGCTGGCTAATACTTTTCTTCCGTTCTTGGTCGCCATTCTTGCCCGGAAACCGTGAGCATTCAATCTCTTTCTACGGCTCGGTTGAAATGTTCTTTTCATTTTTTGCTCTCAATTTATAATTATTAAATTTTATTCTTATTCTGTTGCTACTATCTTTTATATACTTTCAAAATGAAAGAACTACAAATTTAATAAAATTTTTCCACATTCTTAAAAAATTTTTAAATAACAATATCTTTGTAGTTCTTTTTTAGCTGACTATTTGGAATCAATTTTTAAACATACTAAAAGTACATTATTAGCCAAAAGTACAATACTAAACAATTAAATCAGTAGAGAGACCAACACAAACATATAATGTTGAAAAATATTTTCACCTAAATTATTACTAATAAATAAAAAGGATACAAATTTATTTATTTCCTAAGTACATTAATAATTATTTGATTAATCCATTTATTTAATATTTATAAAGTAAAAGCAAAAGTATATAATTACAGCTTTTTACCAAATTTTGTATTATTTATGTGGTTCAATTAATCTCTCGGCACACTATTTGTAAATAAACTTTAAGAAAATAATAATTTATATAATTTATTATTATAATTTAGTTTAATAGTGATTTGGAATTGAATTCATATTGAGTTCAGATAATTGTTTTCAAAATAATTTACTAAAAAAAGGAAACACTGAGGATTACAAAGAAGTAAGGTTTCCGGTAATTTGTAAAAATTATTCAAAATATTTAAGATAATTTAAACATTTATGCTATTTATGCAGTCTAAGAACACGTGAGTTAGCCCGAAAAAATAGATTAATAAGTCAGCAAAGAGAGTGAAATACTATAACACAGGGAAGAATAAATACCACCAAACAAAATATTGTGGGTAATCCTATACACACAAGACAGGGAAAACAAGAGGTTACTAATGACCGGTTTCTTCGCATACTTACTTATCAATCGAAGCCACAAGATTCACTAAAACCTTCAGAAACTGATGATTTTACAACACAACTTGCTCAATTCTCACAATTGGAACAATTAATTGATATTCGATCAATTCTCGAGGAACAGGCTAAAACACCCAATATTCCAAATGATACTATTATAAATTCTGCTTTGCCGGGGATGCTCGGCAAAAATGTTAAAGCGCTTTCGGACACAATTTCATTTAGCGGCGAAGACCATATTACCCTATGCTATTCACTGAATTATACTGCATTAAAAGCACGGATTCTATTGAAAAATACTGCAAAAAATATTGTAAATACAATTCTGTTGAGCAAGAACGATTTGATCGTCGGTAATCATATTATTAAGCTGGAAGCAGTAGATAGTATAGGCAATATGCTTCAGTTCGGGAAATACACTTTTCAGGTCAATGCTATCGGTGAAAATGATTTGCTTATCCTTGCAAAACACTACCTTACTGGAAAAATTCAAGCTGTCAATTTTAAACCCGAAGGTACTATGCTTGTAATCAACGGTATTGAAATAGCTCTCGAAAATGTAGTTGAAATTTCTTAGAAAAATGAACCGGAATTATCTGTCTTATCAGTGACTTACCCTCATTTTCGTACTCACAACAATTTTATTACAAACTGAATTTCAATTTATCCGATATTTTAAATTTCAACCTTCTTAACAATTTTTTTCAGTATTTTTATATTTTTTTTTATTATTTCCAATAAAAAATTTTGTAAATTATAAAATCAATTTTTCCAAAAAAAACATTTACTGTACAAAAATGAGCAAACTAATTAATATCTTGCTCGTGGATGTAAAACAGATTGAACTCGGAAGTATCTGTAAACATCTGAAATACGAACATAACATAATGCCCAGAGACCTCTGCGGAATTGGTTTGTCGGTTAAAATTAATACATTAGATTTGTTATATAATATGGCATCCGGTCATGTTTGAAATTAAAAATTCGAATATTGCAACTTTCCTGACCGAAAAACCCCAGTGCCCATACTGCAAAAGTTCGCTGGTAATTAAACACGGTCATACCACAACCGGTAACAACAGATTCCGTTGCAGAAAATGCGGAAAAACCTGGGTTCTCGAAAAAAATGAAGTTATAAGACCTGACCTTGCGGAAATTGTAGAAGCATATTTAATGGGTAGAACTTACCGCGACCTTGTAGAAGTTTACCATAGCTCTCCCTTGCGTATTAATCAAAAAATCCGTGATTTCTTGGATGGATGCCCGCCATGGGAACAATATGTTGACGCCTGCGTGAAATCTCACGAACCAAGGATGGTTTATCTTGTAGGCAGAACTTTCTCATGCTACAGAGAGGGACAGAAAGGAAATACAATGTATCTCGCATTGGCTGTTGACTCGCTTTCTACAGTTGTGCTGGGCTATGAAGTGGACACAAAAGAATCTTCAAATGTCTGGCTGAGACTTTTAGACAGGCTTAACAGCAGAGGCGTAATTTGTCCTACTTTTATTTCGAATGGTGCAAATGCTATTGATGAAGCAATAATGACCATCTTTCCTTACTCGAATATCAAGATTACATATCATCGTGCATATCATGACAAAGAGCTGTTGTGCTGTCTGGGACGTCTGCCGATTAATAATAAGCTGATAAATGAAGCGATTAAAGCATACGATACACTTAGAAACAACAATTTGAATAAATATCTGATGCTTTCTAATGATATTAAGGTAAAAGACATACTACGTGCCGCACCTGAATTGTTCGTAAAGCGGTTGAAAGAACGTTTGGAAAATAGCCCGAGGATTCGCATAGAAGGAATGATTTCCGCTTTTCAGTCGCGTTTTGAAAAATTCCACATGCTGAAGGGAGATCCTTTACCGATTATTAACGGTTGGATTGCCCGATGGATGTTAGCCAAGCTTGATATCGGATTCAGCAGGCTTTCAGTTTATAAGCAGGTTCCTTGCAGTACTTCATTCAAAAGTTTTTCCTGCGGTAATCTTCCTACAGTATTGAAACTTGATATTGACAATCCGATTCTAAAGTCGTTTGTTATAGAAATCGCCGCCCGTGGACTGCAAATCCCGATGGAACCCTTTGCCTGCGAAATGAAATTAGATAAATGCAGTTTGATTTAATTTGCTTGAAAGTACATTGCCATTAACTTCAGATAGCGGACTAAAGTCCGGGAGGTCGCTCCGGTTCTGCTCTCCACGAGATAAATCTCGTGGCTATTGAAGATGGAAACATAATTTAATTTGATGAATAATAAATTGCCACTATCTTCAGATAGTAGACTAAAGTCCGGGAGGTCGCTCCGGTTCTTGCCTCACGAGCTGAAGCTCATGGCTATTGAAATATTTATTGGAGAAAAAATGAAAAAATTACTTTTAACACTCGCACTGCTGATAGCTTCCATGCAAGTTGGCTCTGCAATTGATTTTGATACTGTTTGGGTAAATCCTTTACGGTTTCCTACATATACTTGTTTTTTTGCGGCATTTTCACCTGATACAAATAAAATAGTT
>JBAYGQ010000074.1:0-8255 GCA_041666585.1 Bacteroidota bacterium | reverse complement strand
CCGCACATTATTGATAAAATAATAAATATTATTCTTTTTTTTGCAATGCTGACTGCAGTTGAAAATATTTCAGTAGCATTTTCTGCTTCACCGATAAAATCAACCTCCAGTCCGATTGTAGGCTGTATGGTTGTGGCTTTCCAGTCTTTTGCAAGGAAGTTAAACCGCTGTCCTTCCTTTGTAACGATAATCCCGCTACCGGAAGTGAACTCCAGATTCAAAATAATGCCTTTCATAAAAAACCTTTTTAATTAAGTTACTTTTTATTATTTGGGAGCAAACACCATTTGGCTTGTGCTACATTATCTTTTACAGTTAAATAAATAATTACATTTTTTTGGTAATTTATTACCCAAGGATTAAAATCATTTATAAGAAATTCGGATATACCAATACCTTTTTCATCAAAAAAGCTATAAAACCATTTCTTTTTTACAACCGGATGAGCCAAATCATAAACGCTATCGGGAACACAATAATTAAAAAAACCTAAAAGCATATTATTAGTTTCAGAATCAACCAATAAAAATTGATAAAAGGAATTACGATTTGAAAAACCTGACCAATCAGATTTTTGCCTAATTATCGGGACACTTTCTATTGTTTCCCGTAAATTTGGCGACCTTTTAATTTCAATTTTTTTATTTAGTTTTAAATCTTTATCTCTTTTTTTGATATAATTACTGAACATCTGAATGGAAAATAAATTATTTTCGCTAAAGCCTAAAATTTGCCGAAATGTTGTTTTTAAATTATACTTATAATAAATCTCATCAAGGTTTTCATCCTCTTGAATTAATCCACCGATGCTATTATAGAATAATAGTGATTTTAACTCTGAAATTTCTTTTTTACTGTTATAAGGAACAATGCTTCCAATATAACCATAATTAATAGGATTGCCATACACTTCGTCCATTTCTGAGGTTTTATTTTTTCCTACATTAACAAAATAAAGTGAATCACTATTTAAATTATATTCAATTATTAAATTTTTAAATCCGGTAATTGAACTATTATAACCTTGAATAACTATAATTGAATCTATTGCTCTCCATGTAAAGTGCATCAAGGATAAACCGGATATTTGCAACTTACTTTTAATATTAATCTTTTGATTAATAATTCCGGATGTATCAGAAACCATAAAATTACAAGTTGAAATATCCATTAAATAATATTTATTATTTTTCTCTGAAAACAAACCCATTAGACCGTCTGTGGTATTTAAACTCTTTCCCTCTTCCTTAAATATTACAGTTTTAAAAGGATTTAAAATATTATCAACTGTGCTGCTTTTCGATTGTTTTAATGCAGTATTCAAGGAATCAAGTGAAAAATTCTCAGAAAGAGAAAAACCATTTATATATTTCCCATCAATATCTAAAACAAGAAAGGAGTTTGATTTTGTAATCTTGTAGAACTTGTGGTAAGCTCCTAATTTATCAGAGAGGATTTCAAAATTCCAGTTTTTCTCCTCTTTCATTTTTTTTAAATAATCTTCTTTAGGTCCAGAAAAGAAAGCAACTATTTCATAATTATCTTTTTGTTGTAAATACTTTACTATTTGCTCAAAATTCTGAATGCAAGATTGGCAACTCGGGTACGTAAGAAAAAAATAAACTCTTCCACTAAAATTATTATCATTATTAATAATTGAAACTTTTTCAGAGTGTGCGAGTTCTGTAATATTTACTTTAATTGCTTCCTGTGAGAAAATATTCGGGATATTTGTAATAAATAAAAGAATGCAAATAAAAATAATTTTAATCGTTCTCATTAATTTACCTTTATTATTGAAATAATTTATTTCATTATCCTTATAAACTCTTGTGTCTCAGGTTTATATATTCCTGATACTTTAGGGAACCTTGAAAAGTATTTACTAACTTATAATATAATTAGATTATTTGCAAATAATTTTATTTTTTACAGGTATTCATAAAGTGTTTGGGTTTATCAAATTTAAATTGAAATAAGAGACCACCCCGGTTTTAGAACATAGAAGAAAGAAATAGAAGATAGAATAACCATCCCTGCCCCTCCTTGAAAAGAAGGGGAAATTTGAAGATTAGTTTATTTTTCACATTCTTAATTGTTCATTGTTAATTCTTAATTATTTTTTCAGCCATTTTTCAAGTGTTTCAGGTAGAATATCAGACGGCAACTGAGGCGAAGCGTACATTCCTGAATTTAATCTCTGTCGGTATGCTTCGTAAAGACTGACGGCGCAGGCTACGGATATGTTCAGACTCTGAATCATCCCTACCTGCGGGATGAGGAAATTGCCGTCTGCCAGCTTCACGGCTGTCTCCGATACACCGTCATGCTCGTTGCCGAAGACAAGAGCCACAGGCTGAGTCAGGTCTAAATCATGCAGACTGATAGAATCTTTTTGCATGTGGGTAGTATAAATCTTCATATTTTTTTCACGCAGTTTGGCATAGCATTTTTCGACTGAATCGTGTTTGTGAAAATACAGCCATTTTCGGGCACTGGCAGAGCTTTTCGCACCGAATTTCGGTAAAGTCTGTCCACTGTGGTATATAAGATGTACTTCCCATACACCGACAGCATCGCAGGAACGCAGTGCGGCGGAGATATTATGCGGATCATTAATATTTTCGAAAACAACGGTTAGAGTAGGCTGACGTTTTTCCAGAACGTTTTTGGTTTTTTCGAATCTTTCGTCTGTGCGGAAATGTCTCATATTTTTGAAAGTAAATATAATATATAGTTCTTTAAATCATAGAAAATCAAGTCTCAGACTCAGCAAAATTATGGATTTATTGCTAAAGTAAGAAATGAAAAAAACATCCGTTCAGGTGAAGAACGAATGTTTTTTTATAAGAGTTAGAATACTGCTCAAAGTTTGATTACACAAGACCCTGAGCCATCATTGCATCGGCTACTTTCAGGAAGCCTGCAATATTTGCACCGTCGACATAGTTACCTTTCCAGCTGAAGCGTTCTGAAGCACTGTATGCGGCGTCGTGGATATTTTTCATAATTTTTCTGAGATGTCCGTCAACTTCTTCGCGAGTCCATGATAGTCGGAGGGAGTTTTGGGACATTTCGAGACCGGAAGTAGCAACACCGCCCGCATTAGCGGCTTTACCCGGTCCATAAAGTATCTTGTGTTTCAAAAATACTTCGACTGCTTCGGGAGTACTCGGCATATTGGCACCTTCCGAGACACAGAAGCAACCGTTTTTGACGAGAGTTTCGGCATCTTTACCGTTTAATTCATTCTGAGTGGCGCAAGGAAGAGCGACATCACATTTGACGCTCCAAATGCCGTCGCCTTCATGATATTCTGCATTTTTATATTTTTCGGTATATTCTTTAATTCTGCCACGTCTGTTATTCTTAAGGTCCATAACAAATTCCCATTTTTCACCGCTGATACCTTCCATATCAACGATGTAGCCGTTGGAATCGGATAAAGTAACGCATTTACCGCCAAGTTCGTTAACTTTTTCTACGGCATACTGGGCAACATTACCGGAACCGCTGACAGCAACTGTTTTACCTTCAAATGTTTTACCAAGTTTTTCCATCATATATGCTGCAAAGTAAACTGCACCGTAGCCAGTGGCTTCGGGTCTGATTAAACTGCCGCCCCATGTTAAACCTTTACCTGTAAGAACGCCGACGAATTCGTTACGGACTTTTTTATACTGACCGAACATAAAGCCGATTTCACGTCCGCCCACACCGATATCGCCTGCGGGAACGTCAGTAAACTGACCGATATGACGGCATAATTCTGTCATTAAACTCTGGCAGAATTTCATAACTTCATTATCCGATTTGCCTTTGGGGTCAAAGTCAGATCCGCCTTTTCCACCGCCCATTGGTAGTGTTGTCAAAGAATTCTTCAACACTTGTTCGAAGCCGAGGAACTTCAAAATTCCGAGGTTTACACTTGGGTGGAATCTTAAACCACCTTTATAAGGACCGATTGCACTGTTGAATTCGACTCTGTAGCCGCGATTCACCTGAACTTCGCCCTTATCATCCAACCAAGGTATGCGGAACATGATAACTCTTTCGGGTTCTACGAGACGCTCAAGGATTTTTGCCTTGCGGTATTCGGGAAAGTTTTTCTCGACTACCGGGACTAGTGAACTCATTACTTCTTCTACTGCCTGAATAAATTCTGGCTGTGCAGGATTTTTGGCTTGCACAGACGACATGAATTCTTCAAATGCTTGTGACATAGCTGAACTCCTAACATTATATCAAATTATTTAATTTATAGTTTCCCTTTTCTAGGGATGAACTTTCTTTTTGCTTAATACCCATTTCCAAGTACAAAAATATAAATTTAATTGTATTGCACAAGTGATTATTTTATGGTTCAATGTCTATTTCTAATAATATATTTCTTGGAAATTACAATTTATTTCTGCAATTTAAGAATGACTTTTCCTGTCTGCTTGCCCTCCAAGATTAAGTCTAATTCTTGGTTCAGAGTATATAGATTACATTCTTTTGTATAAAATTCGGTATCTTGTAAAAACCATTCGTTCGAAATTCTGTTCCAAATATTTAGCCGCTCATCCATCGGACGCT
The DNA here is from genome assembly GCA_041666585.1 of Bacteroidota bacterium. Taxonomy (GTDB): domain Bacteria; phylum Bacteroidota; class Ignavibacteria; order Kapaibacteriales; family UBA2268; genus JBAYGQ01. Next base: position 3,677 of record JBAYGQ010000074.1, on the reverse strand, counting down.
CGGCAGAATCTATCCCTACAGCCGATACGCCCCGAAGTATATACGGATAGACAGTTGTACATAACTTGTCGGAGCCGACTAATCCTATAACGGCAACGACACCTCCGGTATTTAGTGATTTAATTATTGTAGCCAAAGTGTTGCCGCCGACATTATCTATTGCTCCCTGCCAGCGTTTCTGAAGCATTGGTTTTCCGCTTTTGTCGTTCACTTCTTCTCTGCCGATTATTTCTTTTGCACCCAATCGCATCAGAAATTCTTTTTGCTCTTGCTTACCTGTTGAAGCGACTACATAATATCCCGACTTTGCAAGCATTGCAACCGCAAGCGAACCTACACCTCCTGTTGCACCTGTTACCAAGATTTTTCCTTTTTCGGGCGAGATACCGTTATGTTGCAATCGGCTTATTGCAATACCCGCAGTAAATCCGGCGGTACCGTAAAACATACTTTTTCGAAGTGTTAAATTTTCAGGAATTTTTACTATCCATTCGGCGGGAACTCGTATATACTGTGCGAAGCCTCCTGCCGTGTTCATACCGAGATCGTAACCGGTAACCAACACTTCATCTCCTTCTTTAAAAAGAGGTGTAAGACTATGCTCTACAATGCCGGAAGCATCAACACCCGGAGTATGAGGATATTTTCGGGTTATACCTTTGTGTCCGTTTGCGGAAAGAGCATCTTTGTAGTTCAGGGAAGAATAATGAACTTTGATTAAAACGTCGCCCTTGGGCAGGTCGTCTGTTGTGCGGGTTTGAACATTACGTATAAAAGTACCGTCGCTTTGTTCTTCAACTACAAATGCCTGAAACTCTTGTGCCATTTATTTGCCTTTTTTATTTTCTAATTCTTAACAAATTTAAATGTATAATTTTTAAATCCGCATCTACAATTAAGAATATAAACTCCCGATGTTAATTCAGAAATATCAATACTGAAACGATTATTCAAATTATCAATGGAATAAGTACCTGCGGTCTGCCCCAAAACGTTGCTGATTGTACAATTGACACTATTGCTTTTAATATTATTTTTAATAATTAGTTCGTCACCGTTTACAGAGAAATTAATATCTTCATCATTATTGAAAGTTGTTACACCTGCATTAATAAGAGTAGAGACGTCAATTTTCCAAAGATTAGCTTTTGAACCTCTTTCGGAAAGGATTAATGATTTGTCAAAATCGCGGTATGCAATTGATACAAAGTTTTTACCTGTAGCCGGAATGATATTAGTCCAGTTTACCAAATCAGTTGTAACATAAACAGAACCGTCTGTGAAATATGTGAAAAGATATCTGTCTTCTGCATTTGCAAAAACGTTAAATGAATAATTGAATCGGGAGGGAGTGTAAAGAGATTTAACTGTCCCTACGTTGTCAAATGTGAAAATAGATGCACCAGTGAAAGCCACGAGCAAAAGTTTATCTTTGAAGATCATCATTCTGTATAAACTGGCACCAACTACATCCGGTATCACAAACCAGGTTTGTCCTTCATTAGTACTCATCTTCATGCTGTAGGTAGAGTAGTTCGCAATATTTGCATATAATATGCCGTTAAATTTCATTACATCGTACACCCGATTAGTGCAAAAATCATAAGGCTTTTTCCCGGCGATTATTTCCCATGTACTACCCTTATCTTCGGATTTCCATATCTCACCGAAACAGGCTAAAGTAGTATCATTTTCATTACCGCACTGATTATTATTTTTCGAATATCGCACAGGGTCATAAGAACCTGTACTGCAGTAAATAGTTTCGGAAAGAGTATCAACAAATAAGCCCCATGAATGAATAACATTGCGCAAAACAGGTTTTTTCAGAGAATCATATCGAATTTTTATGAAATTGTTCGGAGGGATAAATTTATAGAAATTACCGGCATCCCATCCGTCTTTGCCTGTCGGGTCACTGCCGATTATATACAAAGTATCCCTTACCATCTGAACTCCATGTACCCCCTGGTCGTTAATTAATCCGAGCGAATCCAGTCCATTTGCGGATAATCTTGCAAGAATAGCTCCGTCGTATTCAGCAGGTCGGGCAGTTGCAAATCCGAAATAAATATCATTTTTGTTGGGAGTAATTGTCCATGCACCGAACCAGTTAGTATCCGGATTGCATTTGGTCTTTTCTTTAAACCAGGTTTTGTAATTAAATCCCGGAATTAACTCCTGAAGTTCAAATTCTGCCTTTGATTTAAAGGAGAGTAAAAAACAAAAAATGATAATTGAAAGTAAGGTTCTTTTCATTATATTTATTCCTTTTATTTTAAATATTCAAAGCTAATGAATGATAATTTGAGTCATCATTTCAACATAATCAATTTATAAGTATATACTGTCGCTCCGCATTGCAACTTGCATAGATAGATGCCGTTATTCAGATTAAATGCGTTGAAATTTATCTTATACTTTCCGGTAGGATAGTAAGTATCTGTAATTTCGGTAACGTTAATTCCCTCGAGCGAAAATATATTTAAAGATATTCTGTTAGGTTCGAAAAGTTCAAAATTAAAGCAGATGTTTCCATTTGCCGGGTTCGGAGAAATTGAAAAGTCTTTTATGCCTTGTGGTCGAATCAACAATTGGTTTTCGATACCGGAATAAATCTGAATAAGTTTAAACTTTAATTCGTAATTGCCGAGTGTTTTGTTGCCACGCCAATATTCAAGATTAAACTCAGTTAAGTCCAGAAAACCGTATCCTACTCCGCCCTTATATTCAACGCGTATAATAATTGTTCCGTTGGAAAAACCGTTACCGTGCGAGATTGCTCCGAACTCGTCGAACGGACATTGTCCCAGAAAAACTTTACCTGCGGTATCAGTAGTTAAGGTAAGTTCTGCAGGCAATTCAAAAAATTTACCATACCAGACACCCTGTTGGGGCTGAGCTCGGAAGATTTTAATATCGGCATTAGGCAAAGGATTACCTGCCGTATCCCTAACTGTAAGACAATTATCGAGAGGCAAATCATTTAAAAAAGCACCGATATTCCCGGGTGCGTTACTGTTTCCGAGAGTTGCACGGTTGCCTGCAATCAGATTCAAAGCTACCGCACTGTAGCGGTCAATATAAGTGTATCGGCTGTTCATCAAGCCTTGCATCGGAGTATAATATAAAGCGTCTTCGGAAACAAAAGGCATTAGGGGAGTTCCAATAATGGCAACGTCGTTTTCGTTAATTCCAATTGTATTACCTTTTCCGTTATCATGGACATTGAAACCATAGACGTCAATAAGGTATCTTGCATGCCCGATTTCGTGAAGTAGAGAGCCTTCGTAATAAAAAGCGTTTACATCAGTTTTAACCGTAGTATTAGCATACATACTTCCGTTCAACAGGCTGGCAGGGAAACCCCACTGCAAATCTACGTATCTATCGCGGCTATCAGGGCTGTTTGTGGGAAGCCCCGCACCGAGCGGCAAAGTACTATCAGGCACAAGTACGATTTTGTCTATTCGAATTCTGTCTAAGACTCCTTTTGGAGTTTCAGGAAAAACTGCATTCTCAAACATTTGATTCCATCGTGCAACCTGTCTTTGAGCCCAGTTTTCCCAACTATTGGCACCGCATAATAAATCATGCTGATGCTCAAGGAAATAATTATAAACGGACTCTTCCACCCAAAATCCTAAAGAGATAGCATTTGTGAAAACCTGCAATTT
>JBAYGQ010000073.1:0-8268 GCA_041666585.1 Bacteroidota bacterium | reverse complement strand
CAAAATCTGATTATAAAATCCTTTGAAAATTCTGTTCAAATAGATCTGACTTCAGCAGGTAATTATTCAATAAATTTATATTCTGAGAATTTAAAACTAATAAGTTCATTGAATTTGTCATTTTTAGAAAAAGGTATAAATTCAATACCCATTAATTTCTCGAATCTCCCTTTGGGTGTATATTTCCTTGAAATAAAGGGAGTAAAAAGTACTGATTATATCAAAATACTTTTAGAGAAATAGGAAGTAAAAATGAAAAATTTTGAAATAATGCTGGAATCTGTAAAGATTGCAATAGAGCAGGTGCAAAAGGAGTTTGACCTGTATCAGAATGAATTTTTTACCAAACGCTCTCCTGAGTTCTTTTGTCTTGAATTGAACGGCGAAGCGGGAGAACTTGCCAATGCAGAGAAAAAGCTATGGAAAGGTAAAGAAGTAGCTCACGAACATTTAGCCGACGAAGCCGCAGATGTACTGATTGCACTGATGAACTACTCTAATGCCCGCAAGATTGACCTCGGCTCCGCCCTTGCCCTGAAACTCTGTAAAATTGAGGTAATGCGTAAGGAATTGCAGAGCAGAGGGGAGGAGTATTAGAACTACTAATTACGAATTAATAATTACTAATTGGGAGGAAGAGTGTTCCATGCGGAGCGTCGGAACAAGAGGTTCCTAAAACAAGGATACATAAGTGTTAAGTGTTACGAAGCGGGAGCTTCGTAACAAGATTTTTATTTTAATTTTTTTGAGTGAAGATGGATTCCTGCTTTCGCAGGAATGACATTAGAATAATAATTATTTTTTTTGAAGATATTGCAGGATTGTTATAAATTTATAAAATTTGGTTTTGCATAAAAATATTATTTATCGCAAATAACTTTAGTAAGTAAAATTTAAGAAAATCCTATGAAACTTATATCAAAACTTTCGCTTTCAATACTTATTTTTATTTGTTCATTTATTGTTTATCTGCAGACTGCGGTACCCGATGTTACTTTTACCGACAGCGGAGAGCTTGCTGGAGCCTGTGTAACACTCGGTATAGCCCATCCGACGGGTTATCCCTTGTTTGTAATTCTCGGAAATTTATGGTCGCACATTCCCTTGGGCATCTCGAAAATATATCAGTTGAATATATTCGCAGGAGTGCTTACGGCGGTATCTGCGGTAGTTTTCTTTAATGTAGTTGCTTTAATATTCAGCTCTTTTTTTTCGGAGAATAAACCTGTAAAGTTACAGCCTGTTGAAAAACCGCATCAGAAGCCACATTCTAAAGATAAAAAAGCAAAAAAGAAACCTGAGTTTGCTATATATCTCAGTAAAAATTCACAACTTATACTTGCGGCAATCACCGCATTGATTTATGCATATTCACGGACAATCTGGGGAGAGGCAGTTTCAATTGAAGTGTATTCACTGCATTTACTCTTAATTAATCTTGTTCTGTTTTTCATTTTGAAAGCATCAATTGACAAAAATCCGACAAATAACATTTACTATATTGCGGCTTTTGCTCTGGGTTTGAGCTTTTCGAACCATCTGACCACAATTTTATTGGTACCCGCAATATTTTTTCTATTCTTTAAACGCTTCGGAGATCAATTTGATTTCAGCCGGGATAGATTAAAATTTTTAGGATTTCTCCTTATTGCATTATTAATAGGTGTAAGCTTTTATCTTTATTTACCTTTACGCTCAGCATCATTACCCGAGTTCAACTGGGGTTGGGTTCACAGAAGTTTTTCTAAATTTATGTATCATGTTCAGGGCAAGCAGTATCAGGTATGGATGTTTTCAGGCACTGAAGCTATTGCAGCTAATTTAAAAAAGTTTTTTGCAACACTACCGTTTGAATTTGGGATTATCGGATTAGTACCTCTGCTCACAGGATTCTATGCGGCTTACCGCTTATCCAAGGAGTTATTCTGGTTCCTGCTTATTCTTATTTTTTCATGTTTATTTTATTCTTTGAATTATTCGATACACGATATTGAAACATATTTTTCTTTAGCTTTTATCTCATTGATAATATTTACCGGAATAGGTTTGGCGTGGCTTTTGAAGTTCACTCCTAAACTTCTTCCGACTTTTTTAATTATTCCTATTATCTCTGTTGTTCTGAATTTTAATTATAATGATGAATCGAAAAATTATCTTGTTCCCGAATTCACAAAACTCGTTACAGAAAATCTGCAGAAGAATGCAATTATCATCTCCGCTCAATGGGATTTCTGGGTTTCCGCTTTCTGGTACAAGCAAAGAGTGGAAAATTACAGACCTGATATTGTACTTGTCGAAAAAGAATTATTACGCCGCACATGGTATCTTGAACAGTTTAAATTCTGGTATCCGGAAGTCGCAAAACTAAGCGGAAACGAAATGGCTGAATACCTTAAGCAATTACAATTATTCGAATCCGCCACTGATTACGATCCTGTGGAAATTCAGGCAAGGTATGTTGGCTTAATCAATAGTTTTATTGAAAAAAATATTGACAAAAGACCGATATATGTTACAATTGACCTTATTCAATCCGACGACAATCCGATATCAAAGAAATTTGAATTGGTACCCGAAGGTTTTGCATTCAGACTTTACAGAGATAAATCAGTCCGCACAGTTTCTTTGGATAAAATGAATGTTGATAAATTTGTTTCTTCAATCAAAAAAACAAATGACCACCTTGTACAGGCAATTCAGGTAGCCGCAGTAGTGAATTTCGGAAACATCGCAAACTATTCTATCACAACAAAAAATTATGATGTAGCCTTGAAAGCACTGCAACAGGCAAACAAGATAGACCCCGAAAATCAAAATGTGCAAGCAGGTATAATTGAAGTGATAAAACTGAAAAAGAAAGAAAATATTAAATAAATATGAAATACTACTCCATTTTTTCGCTTCAATTTAGAATTTCCCCTCCTTAGTAAGGAGGGGTCAGGGGTGGTCTTTAAATAATTTCATTAAAACGGATTTCTCCTATTGGAAAACATCTTTACAAAAACACAAGAACTATGGCTGTCGGAACCGAGAACAGTCTGCGGTATAATGACAGGCACTTCCCTTGACGGAATTGATATAGCAATTTGCCGTTATTCTAAAAATAATGATTCTTTTAAACTCGAAATTCTCGCAGATGTATCATATCCCTTTCCTGAAGCTTACAAAGAAAAAATCCTTAATATCATAGAGAATCATAGTAGTCTCGCAGATATAGCAAGAATGCACTTTTTGCTCCCACAATTATATTATGACGGAATTAAAAAAATCTGCAATGAAACTTCCTTCGACATAAGTAGGATTGATGCTGTCGGTATCCATGGTCAGACTATTTGGCACGAGCCTCAGGGAGCGGAAATTTTGGACAGAAAAGTATCTTCTACCTTTCAGCTCGGTTCAATTTCCGCATTAGCTCAGTATCTCGGCAAACCTGTCGTAGGTGATTTCCGTTCTGCAGACATTGCACTTGGTGGTCAGGGTGCACCCCTTGTACCAATTTTCGATTATCATTTTCTGTCATCTGATGTTGAAGACAGGATTGCACTCAATATCGGCGGCATTGCGAATTTAACTTATCTACCCGCTAATTGCTCAAAGAATGATGTTATTGCTTTCGACACAGGTCCCGGAAACGTCTGGTTAGATTGGGCAACGCAAAAGTATTTTAATAAAAACTTTGACCTAAACGGAGAAATTGCAAAAACAGGAAAAGTTGATAAAAACTTGTTAGACTTACTTATGGGGATTCCTTTCATCAGTAAAAAACCTCCAAAATCCACAGGGAGAGAACTTTTTAACGTTTTGGAGATACAAAGCATTTTAACAGAACTCAATTCTGAGCTATCGCCAAATGATATAATTTGTACATTAACGGAATTTACAGCAGTATCAATTACTGAAAACATCAAAGCATTCGCCAATCCAAAAGCAAGGTTGATTCTGAGCGGCGGCGGAGCAAATAATATATTTTTAGTTGAAAGAATAAAAGCAAATCTGCCGGATGCGGCACTCTGTAAATCTGATGAAATTGCTATTCCTTCCGATTCGAAGGAAGCTATTTGTTTCGCTTTTCTTGCTTATCTGACTCTAAGCGGGCTGACAGGAAACTTACCCTCAGTTACAGGTGCAGGCAGAGAAGCAGTTCTGGGAGTTATTTCTGTTCCATAGATAAATTGTAAAAATTGAAAGGAAAATTAATGAAAAAGCAAATACGTTTTTTGCTCTTTTTTGCTATACTTTTTTCACTTTTCTTTGCTAATTCCTGCAGTCTGAAAATATTCAGATTCGATAAAAGGGGCACTGAATTTTACGATTCACTGCTTACAATTTATAAAACCAAAGGCTCCGACAGTTTAAACCGTTTTGTCGAAATAAACAAAGACAGATATTCGGTGCGTTTTGTAGAATTAATTGCCGATAAAGCTGTTTACAGCGCAGGAGATACTTTGTTTAATGTTGCTTATACTCTTGCTTCAGCACTTAACAAATCCCCGGTTATGGCTTACGTTAATTATAAGCTGGCTACTTCAAAAATCAAAGACAGAGACTATAAGGGAGCTAAAGTTCTTTTAGATTCTGTCAGCAAAGTAATGGAGATTATTAATTGGGATATTGTAAAAGAACTCAATGTTGACAGAATAGATTTTTATTTGGATTATATGGAGGTGTCAAATGCACTTTCGGACCAAGAAAAAGCTAATGAATATTATAAAAGAATACTTTTTTGGTATAAGGTAAGTCCTAAAACCGTTTCGTCTCAGAAATTCCTTGAAGCTACAGTATATTTATCAGAAAGCATAAGACAAGCGGGCAAATTCTCAGAGGCTATGGATACTCTGGAAAGTGGATATAAACAATATAAGATTCCAATGTCAGGAGGTAAAAGCAAAAGTATTCTGAATGTACATTACCAATATTTATATAAATATTTTTTGCAGAAAGGAAAAATATTAGAGTCTCAGAAACAGTATTCTAAAGCACTGCTAAGTTATGAAACAGCTTTGGGAAATATCTCACAATATAAATCGAATATATTTCAATCAAAAAATATAGTGAGTAAAACTTCTTATGAAATTAGTCTGGATAAATTATGCGAGAATTTAAATCAAATAATATCTGATTCATATTTGATTTATGCTTCAGCCGAAAAGAAGAATTATTTCGATTTTGTATTGGATAAAACAGTTCTTAAGTTTAAAAGCCAGCAGGGGGGGTATTTAGTTCCCGACTATCTGCTCGAAGACAGTACAATGTTATTAATTTTAACCGGTGATGCATATTTAAATAAATACAACCTTAAATACGCAAAAGGTATGTACAAAAGCGCAGAGCTACGGCTTTCTTCTCATCAGGATTCAAGAATCAATTACTTCCTTGACAAAAGCTACGGAGACCTCTATTTTAAATGTCTTGACTACAACAAAGCTCTTGACTTTTATAATAAGTTTTGTTCTACAACTTTTTCAATTAAAGACACTGTATTTCAGTATCAGAAAAATAAAGTATTGGAGAAAATGTTTGAGTCATACCTTTCATTGAATAAACCTGACAGCGCTCTGTTTGTATTGAATTTATATGCAAAAAATATTTCCGGAACATCTTCTCCTGAGAATAAAGTTATTCTGAATATGTATAAAGGTGATTACTACAGATATACCGGAAAAGCAGACAGCTCGGAATATTTCTATACGCTTGCGGAACAGTTGAACGATTCAAATAGTACCAGATTCTTTGCAGAAATTAATGAAAGACTTGGGTATTCTAACAAAAAGAGAAAACCGGAATTAGCTGAAGATTACTTTTACAATGCAATGCAGGTTTACTCAACAATTGGAGACTACGAAAAAACAGCAGATATGCTTCTTGAATTCGGCAATACATTTGAATCGAGAGGCGACAAAAATTCAGCTATGGAACTTTATCTGCGTGAAATCTCTTTGCTTGAGCTTGTCAGGCACATAATTCACGATCCCGAAATGAAGAAATACTATAATAAAAAAATTAATTCCAGATATAATGCAATCATCGAGTTTTTTGTTAAAAATAATTTTCCGGTTCCCGCTTATATAGCTCTCGAAAGCTATAAATCAAGAATGTTTCTGGATTTGGTTGCAGAAAATTTTTTCGACCTGACAATTAAATTGCCGATTTCAACTAAAATTGAAATTGATGATTTCGATGAGCAGTATAATGCCGCACTGCTCAGACTGTACATTGAACGGTTAAGAAAAAATCCGGATTTGACTGAAATCTACGAACTTTCCAGAAAAGTTGATAAACTTCAATATAAGATGGAGAACTTCAAAACCAAAATCAAGCCTAATATGAATGTAAACTATATGGAAGTTAAATATCCCAAGATTGCCGACATTCATAAGCTGAATTCCGAGAATACAATTCAGGATAACGAGTGCGTCATCAGGTACTTCGAGTGCCAAGATACTATGTACTGCTCTTTGATTTATGTAAATCAGAAATTTGTTGAAATTGAAATGAAAAATCTCGGTGTTTCGAGCAAAGAGATTGACAAAGAGATCGATAGCTATCATAAATTGGTAAAATTCAATAATGAACTTGTGCTTCAGCCTGCTTCTATTCTTTATGATAAACTTATCAGACCTTTAGGAAACAATATTAAGGATAAGAAGTTAATAATTATTGCCGACAAAAAGCTTTCTTCTTTGCCTTTCGAAGCGCTCTATGATAGCAGTGCCGGTGAAAATAAGTATTTAATTGAAAAAAATTCTGTCAAATACATCCAATCCGTCTCTCTTTTAAGCTATATGCGAAAGTATCTGACTATTGCAGAGCAGGGGAAAAAATTTATCGGTTTCGGCGATCCTGTTTTTGATTATAAAAACTTTCTGAAGGGCAAAAACGAAGCGGATTCCGTAGAAGGCTCACGCGAAATAACAAGGGATTTCCGCAAATCAGGCGGTAGTTTTACAAGGCTTCCCGCAACAAGGGATGAAGTATCGAAAATTTGTAAAATATTCAAGGAAACAAAAGCCGTAAACTCTACTGAAGATACTCTAATGCTTAGAGTAGATGCTAATGAACAAAATGCGAAAGCTCCCCTGCTTTCCGATTATTCTTACATTCATTTTGCATCGCACGGTGTTATGTCCGATAATCTGCAGGCTATTGTTCTCAGCCAACTGCCGGACAGCACAGAGGACGGCTTTCTGACGACGGGAGAGTTGCTGAACTTCAAACTGCACGCAAAACTTGTGTCTTTTTCCGCCTGCAGAACGGGATTGGGAGACAAGGAAAATCTGAACGGAATACCGGGCTTTACAAGTGCTATTATGTATGCAGGCAGTCAGGCGGCAATTGTTACATTATGGAGTATTGAGGACTACTCGGCAAAAAATCTGATGCTAAAGTTTTATGATTTTCATATAAACGGTTTATTAACAAAAGAAGATGCTATGCGACAGGCAAAAATATCGTTTATTAATTCGGAAAATTACCGGCATCCCTTCTATTGGGCAGGTTTCGTGATGTACGGAGAATAATAAAAAAAGCGAAGAAACTGGTTTTAAAATCTCTGTTTCTTCGCTTGAATTATTTTTAGAATTAACTTTTATTTACACAAAAAAAATTATCTGTAAATTATTACTTTGTAGCTTATTCTTCCGATGTTTGTAGTAAGAACCAGCATATAAGTGCCGTTCGGAAGGCGATTGCCCTGTTTGTCTGTACCGTCCCAAATAATTTCGGCGTTACTGCTGATTGTATTTGCGGATACAGATTTTACAAATACACCCATCATATTGAATACTTCTATTTTCTGAATCGCAAAGCCCTGAATATCTTTGAAATTCAGTCTGATTGTTAGTTTATCGGCAAATGGATTGGGAGAAGCTTTAATCTCAATGAACTTGCTTGCAACTATGTTTTCGTCAACTACCTGAGATGTCCAATCGTCTTTATTGCCATCAGGATTTGTATTATCGTCAGGCATCATCCACGGTTCGAGTGCAAGAAAAGCTGTTTGAGTCGAAAGGATTCTATTGTTCATACTAGTCAAAACTAATTCTTTGACAACATCGCTTGTTAGTGTGCCTGTCTCAAGAGATTTCAGGTATTGGCTAATCCATGCTTTGTTGTCATATATACCGCTTGTGCCTGCCTGGTCGTTCTGTATTGTTAAATTTTTTGAATATCCGATATTTTTATAAAAGCCCGTAGCCTTAATATCCATCGGAAACTCTCCGGTATATCTGCCAAGCTGAACAATCGGAGTCTGAGAGTAGTTTGCCTGGT
>JBAYGQ010000072.1:0-8285 GCA_041666585.1 Bacteroidota bacterium | reverse complement strand
TGATTTCAAACGATTGCCTAACTAAACCTGAGCCTCTTGTAATTTTCGGACAACACATTAATCCTGATGATGAAGCGGGGCTGATTTCTGTGAATAGCGGATATGTTCTTGCCTCTGCAGATGAACTTTACTGGACGGTATCCGGAAAAGGCTCTCATGCCGCACAACCGCATTTGGGAACAGATGCAGTTCTTGCTTCAGCTAACTTGATATTAACCTTGCATACACATATGAATAAATACAAAAATCCTTTACAACCAGGAGTCTTGTCTGTTACATCAATCCACGGAGGAACAGCAACAAACATCTTTCCCGAAGAAGTAAAATTAATGGGTACATTTCGCTCTTTCAATGAAGAATGGCGTCAGAAAATGCACAAATTATTGAAGGAAAAATCCAAACAAATCTGTGCTATATACGGAGCAGATTGCAATTTGAGAATAGAGAACGGCTATCCTTCATTATTCAATAATCCGGAAACAACTGAATTTATCCGCAATACAGCATCTGATTTAATCGGTAAAGAAAATTTACTTGTATTCGAACCGAAAATGTGGGCTGAGGATTTCGCTTATTATGCTCAAAAAATTCCTGCTACATTCTGGTTTCTTGGAGTGAAATCGAAAGGGCAAAATGAAATGCCGCCTTTGCATAATTCTAAGTTATCGCCCGATGAATCGGCTCTTTCAGTTGGTACGGCAATGTTTGTAAAAACAGCATTTGATTTTTTTAAGTAAGCTCAAGTGAAAATTTAAAAATTTCTTAAATTTGTAATTGACTTTTTAAATTCAATTTATTTTTTAAAACTATGAACAACGAACTTGAATTCAACGAATTAATGGAAACAATAGCTCGGAGGTATTCTCCGGATAAGCTCATTTTATTTGGATCTCGGGCAATAGGAAACTACAATGAAGATAGTGACTACGATGTTTTTGTTTTGAAAAGTGGTATAGAAAGTAAACGCAAACTAACGCAGGAACTATATAAATTATTAATTGATAAAAGTATTTCAGTAGATTTTATAGTTGAAACCCCTGAAAATTATGCAAAGATTAATGACAATCCATTTATGATTTATAACGAAATAGCCAAAACCGGAAAACTAATTTATGAACGAGAATAAAAGTATGTCTAATCATCAAGTCTCCAGAATATATGTAGATACTTCTGTTTTCGGCGGATGTTTTGATAAAGAATTTTCAATTGATTCTCTGCGGTTTTTCGATTATGTAAATAAAAATTTAATCAAAGTTCTAATTAGCCCTGTTTTACTTGATGAACTTGAGGATGCACCTCAAAATGTAAAAGATATTTTAATTCAGATTCCGAAAGAAAACATCGAAGTTATGGAATTAACAGATGAGGTTTTTGATTTAAGAAATTCTTATATAAATAATGAAATTTTAACTGAAAAATGGATTGATGATGCTACTCACGTTGCCCTCGCTACCATCAACAAAGCTGATGCAATTGTTTCCTGGAATTTCCGTCATATTGTTAGACTTGATAAAATTAAAATGTATAACCAAATTAATGTGCAAAGCGGTTATAATGTACTCACGATAATTTCTCCAAAGGAGATATTTTATGAATGAGAAAAAGCAAACAGATGGATTTGATTGCTTGGAATACAAATACAAAGTACAAGAAAAAATTTACCAAATAATCAAGAATTTTAATGCTCAGGAAGAAAAGGAATATTTCAACAATAAGGCAAGAACAGGTTCTTTCGGATATTTGTTTAAACCTTCATCTTCGGTGAATAATTAGATTATTTTTTTACTCTATCCTCAATGAATCAGGAATTCCAAGCTCTTTAAACTTTTCCAAAAGTTCAGGTTTTTGAAAAGGACCATAAACAGAATCAATCTTTTTATTGATTATCCAATATTGATGAAATGTACTTTCCCTATAACAATCATCAAAACTTTTTCTGTGTTTACTATTTTTCATACTATCAATTATCATATCATAGGGTATATGTTTGGCTATAATAAAATTGGAATTAAATATACAACCTATTACGCAATAATAAACACGCACAGTATTAGCTGAATCTGATATAAGGTATCGTCCTTTTGAAAAATAAAGTGTGTATCCTTTACCTAAATCTGTATCTTCACCAATAGTTATATCGCAATTTGTTAGTGTTAATACAAAAAGAGATAGTAGAATTAATATTTTTTCTCATCCTATTCAATCTTATGTATCCTCGACAACTCTGATTTCAAATACTCAAAAGCTTCTTCGGGTGTTTCAACGAATTTAAACAAATTCATATCTTCAGCTTTTATCATTCCCATTTCAATAAGATAATCGAAATTGATAACCTTTTTCCAATACTCTTTCGAGTACAACAAAATCGGCAAAGGTTTCGTTACCTTTTCTGTTTGACGCAATGTAAGAATTTCCATCAGTTCGTCGAGTGTGCCTAAGCCGCCCGGGAAAGCAATAATGGCACTCGCCAGGTAAACAAACCAGAATTTTCTCATAAAAAAGTAATGGAATTCAAAGTTCAGTTCAGGTGTAATGTATTGATTCGGATACTGCTCAAAAGGCAGGCTGATATTAAGTCCTATTGTAGATGTACCTGCTTCCTTCGCACCTCTGTTAGCCGCTTCCATAATTCCGGGACCTCCACCCGTGCAGATATGGAATTGCTTCTCAACAGGTAGGGTTTTTGACCATTCAGCGAATAAGTATGCAGTCCTTCGTGCTTCATCATAAAATTTTGAGGATTTACTATCAGGATTAAATTCGGACGAGTGCGACCTGGCAGAGCCGAAGAAAATAATTGATTTCTTTACCTTCATTCTTTCAAGTTGCTGTTTCGGATGAAGGTACTCTGCAAGAAGTCTGATAACCCTGCCGTCACTGCTGTGTATGAATTTTTTGTTATCGTATCCTTTTTGAGCAGAATGCACTATTGTATTATTTTTGTTTTTTTCTTTTTTGTGCGGCATTAATTTTTCCTTTTATTTCAGTTTGAAAGTTTTTTTAAAGATTTCAAAAAATTAGTAATTGGTCATTAGAAATTAGTAATTATCTTACATTGTGATACCCCCCGTCAACAATCAGAGTCTGTCCTGTAATGTATTGCGAGGCTGTTGCAAAAAAATAAACTGCATCAAAAACATCACCAGCAGTGCCGTATCTTGCCATCGGGATTTTCTCAATCGGTATGGCTTTTGCGTTACCTTTACCATCTTCAGGCATTTCAATAAATCCGGGACATACGCAATTAATAGCAATTTTCGGAGCGAGTTCGCGCGACATTGCTTTTGTCAGCTTGATTAAAGCCGATTTTGACACGTTATATGCTGTTCTCTGTTTCCATATCTCAATTCCTCCAAGACTAGCTATATTCACGATTCTGGAGCCGGAGGGAGCATTCAGTGCAAATATCTGAGAAGCAAACAAAGCACCTTTCAGATTAACTGCAAAAACTTCATCCCAAAATTCCTCAGTTATTTCTTCGAATTTCTTTTGTGGAGGAAACACTCCTGCATTATTAATTAAAACATCAGGACAGCCGATATTTTTAGTAACAGATTCAAATGCAGATTCTATCTCTCCCTTGTTCCGGATATCGCATTTAACACAAAAGATATTTTTATTGAATTTTGAAATTTCGTCTTTAGTCTGCTCCGCTTCTTTCACAGAGCTATTGTAGGTAAACGCAACATTCCAATTCTTTTTTGCAAATTCTATTGCAAAATGTTTTCCTAACCTCTTGGCTCCGCCTGTTATTAATACTGTACTCATAATAAAAAAAATATTTAAGTAATTTTGAGTTTAATATATCAATTAAATGACGTTTTTAAACAAAATTATTACAAATATACAATAACAGAGTGAATGACGATGCTTTATACTCAAAGGTTGGATTTGGTTTGAGAAAAAAGTATTGATATTAGTAATAATTTTTTGTAAGTTCGTCTTAAATAAAGTGTGAGAAAATTTATTAATTTTGAATATGCATAAACAAAGAATTTATATTGATACTTCTGTTATAGGTGGGTGCTTTGATAAAGAGTTCTCAGAGTGGTCTGATAAATTATTCGATTTAATTAAAACAGGTAAAGTAATAGCATTGATTTCCGAGGTTACTACATCTGAAATCGAACCGGCACCTATTGAAATCAGAAATAAACTTAAGGAATTGCCTGCCGCATTTGTTGAGTATATTGAAAGAACTGAAGAAGCAGAATTTCTTGCTTCTAAATATATTGAGAATAATGCAATATCAAAGAAATTTCAGGAAGATGCTTTGCATATTGCATTAGCTACTATAAACAAAGCTGATGTACTGGTAAGTTGGAATTTCAAGCATATTGTTAACCTTAAAAGGATACACTTGTATAATTCAATAAATTTGATGAATGATTATCAACAAATTGAGATTAGAACACCAAGGGAGGTGGTTGGAGATGAATAAGACTTTTGATTGTGTGAAATATCAAAGAGAGATAAGAGATAAATTTATAAGTGAAGCCGGTGGGGATTTTAATAAACTTTTAATTTTATTAAATCAGAAGGCAAAGGAAAGTGAACTTTATCATTTCTTTAAGGAAAGAAAAGAAAAACAGCAGATAACAGCACTGTAAGAAAATTATAATCTTTTTGGAGTTTTTTTATGAAAGCAATCCTTGTATTTTTAGCTCTAAGCCTGTCTTTAATGACAGCATATTCTCAAAAAGATGAGAATCCCACAGAAAATGAAAAAAATAACTTAATTAAGTTAATGCTTGGTGAGCCTGTTGTTGTGTATTCAGATAACGATTCCAACTGTAGATTTATAAATAATTATGATGCAGAGAACAGAATACTACAATCGTTAACTGAAGTTTTGCATAACGGGAAATGGAATATGAGTTCACGAGTAACTTATTATTATGATTCCGATGGGTATTTACTAACTGAAGTCGGAGAGAGTTGGCAAAATAATAATTGGTTAAATTCTTACAAAAGAACCTATTCAAAAGATTTATTTGGAAATAAAATCAGCTATACTTATGCAATATGGGAGAATGGTAAATGGATAATTTCTTCTGTCAATACATTCGATGTTAATTCTTATCTAAAAAGATACAATTTTCCTAGTGAATATTAGTATTAGAGTTAAATGATAAAGAGAGCAAAAAAAAATAATTTTATTTAGCATTACATTATTTGTATTTGCTTTTTAAAGGACAATCAATATTTTTTGTCGTTTTTTATAATTTCAATTGCTTTTTCAATAAATTCATCACGTCCTTCTTCAACTCCCTTAATAGTTCTATGAAAGGGTATTGTTGGTTGTATTCCTATCAAATGGTGTTGGCTTCCATCATGTTTTAATACCTTCATACCGGTAAAACAAATATAATAATTTCCACCCTGCATTGTAAAATAATTAAGGTTTCCATTAGTTCCGGCAGTAGGTTCTCCAATAATTTCTCCAAGTTTATAATTTTCAATAATACCCATAAATGTTTCTGCCGCACTTATTGCCCGGCCATCTGTTAAAAATATGATTTTACCTTTGAATTTCGGAGGTGCCGGATAAACTTGCCAATTAGATTTTTGCCATGTCATTTTTTCCCTGTCAGGGTATATAATTTGAGGAATTAACCAATTTGCTGAATTTATAGTTGTGTAAATTAAATGGGAAATAATTTCGGTTAGTATATGATGGGGGTATCCTCTCACATCTATTATTACACCCTTCGCTTCAGCCAAATCATTTAATCTAGAAATGAATTCATTTGGATTTAATATACCAACGTTTAGATAATAGATATTATTTCCTAAATCTACAATGTTTCCCATCTTATTTTCTTTTATTGTTTTGCTGAAATTCCTTCCACAAAAAACTTCAATTATTTCATCACCTCTTTTAATTTTAATTATAGCAATTGAACCTTTAACTCCATCGCCGAAAAACCCCCATGCTACACATTTCCACCTTTTAAATTGTGGTGATCCGGATATGTATTGTTCTTTATTTAGCAATTCTTCTTCAGCACTTATCCCGTCAATGTTTAGGATAATGTCAGCAACTTTAAATTTACTTGTATCTTCAGAAGCAATTATTATAGCTTGGTTTTCAACCCATGTTGCAAGAAAAGGAAGGTGAGACAACCTTTGAAAAGATGTTGTACTAGAAACATTTATATGTCCATCTTGAAGTTTTGCTGTCATTTTACATAATGTAAAATAACAATCCAAATCGGTTGAATCGGAAATAGTTTCTAACAGAGAACTTGTCAGCTCTTCGTCCCACACTACTTTTACAACATCCATATAAGGGTAAAAATGCTGAAATACATTCCATGAAATAATAACAACTGCTAATCTTTCTACAATCATTTTACTATAATTATTATTCTTATTTTCTATCAATAAACATTTACTATCTTTATAAGGATTTTCAGAAGTTAATTGGTATTTGTATCCTTCTCCCTTTGTACGCCATTTATTTGGTTTATTACCAATTTCTCCTTCTTCAAACCCATTATTTGGTATTTCAACCGATACCCATTTGTTATCGTCATTTTTAATAAATAATTGGAAATCATCAATCCAAATCTTACCTTTACCGATTAACTTAGCTCCATAAAAAATATTTTTGGGGTTTTTATCCACTTTCCCTATAATTTCGTATTCCTGCCATTTCTGAGATTTTATTGTCTCACTTTCATTATAATTAACATAACTATCACCTGCACTATTATTACCTCCACTAAGATATAGGAGACCTTCATTACCATCCCCTTCAAATTTTGTTTTAACAGCTACTTTTAATTTTATTTCTTTACCCCCATATTTTTCGCCGCTTATATCATATCCGACCATACCCACACCATTGTAATAGGCAGTATCCACTTTTGTTAAGTTTGAAAACAAAGAATCAAACGAATAATCATTTCTTTTTCCAATGGTACCCTTAGCATCGCTATAAAGTGCTAACGGAATCTGGCAGTATAAACTGCATCCAATAGGTTTATTGAAAAATTCTCCTATTTTAGGAATAGAATCGAATATTTTTCCTTTTTTTGTTCTTAAACTGTGATATACATTCCCGTAGAATTGATTTGTAGGTCCTAACCCAAAATGCTGCCATGCTACAATTTTTAATCCACTTGTATCCGTTGGAAGTTTCAATGGTTGTGGTTTTTCACCATCTTTATAAATTTGCATAGTAGGAGCAATCGGATAGAATAGTTCCTCAAGTTTTGATTTTAGTTCATCATTGTTCTTTGCGTTCTTAACTTTCTCAACGCCATAAATCGCAAATTTGTCCCAATCTATAGAAGATGCTTCATCGCTTGGGTGAAAGTATCTGACATAGCCGTATAACTTCGCGAATGCTCTTAGATTGCCGATTTCTTGATTTACACAATAAACAGAATTAGAAAAAATGCACGACAGTAAAAAAATGTTTATTAACAAGATTGATACGATGTGAATTTTTCTTTTCATTTTGTAGAAACCTAAGATTGAATATGATTATTCCAAGAATAGAACAAGGTTAATATTGTTTTAGATTATACAAATTTTAAAAAAAGTAAATTTGTTGAACAAAATTATTTCGCATAATATTATTTATAAATGCTTTTTAATGGCGAATCAATGTTTTTTATCGCTTTTTATTATTTCTATTGCTTTTTCAATAAATTCATCACGTCCTTCTTGAACTCCCTTAATAGTTCTATGAACTGGTATTGTAGGTTGTATTCCGATAAGATGGTGCTGGCTTCCGTCATGTTTTAAAACTTTCATACCGGTAAAGCAAATATAATAATTTCCACCCTGCATTGTAAAATAATTAAGATTTCCATTAGTTCCGGCAGTAGGTTCACCAATAATTTCTCCAAGTTTATAATTTTCAATAATACCCATAAATGTTTCTGCCGCACTTATTGCCCGACCATCTGTTAAAAATATTATTTTACCTTTGAATTTCGGAGTTGCCGGATAAACCTGCCAATTAGATTTTTGCCAGGTCATGTTATCCCTATCAGGGTATATAAATTGAGGAATTAACCAATTTGCTGAATTTACAGTTGTATCAATTATATGTGAAATAATTTCGGTTAGTATTTGATGGGGGTATCCTCTCACATCTATTATTACTCCATTTGCTTCAGCCAAATCATTTATTCTTGAATTCAATTCTTCTTTAGTTATGCTATCAACATTGATATAAAAGATATTTTTTCCTAATTCTTCAATACTTGCTCTTTTATTTTCCTTTATATAAGTGTTGAAATTCCTTTCACTTTTAACTTCTATGATTT
>JBAYGQ010000071.1:0-8291 GCA_041666585.1 Bacteroidota bacterium | reverse complement strand
GATTCGTACTTTGCAGGAACTCGAATCCTTCAGGTCTGTGGACACTCCTGCAGGAAGTCAGAGATATAACGCTTAGTAAAATAAAAGGAATAAAAAACAAGAACTTAATCTTCAACTTTCTCATTAATATGAAAATCTGAAAATCCCTATTCCTGTTGAACCAAAAATACAACATCATAAAATATAAATCTGATATTAAATAAATTGTTCGGTTTATACAATTTCTACAACTTAATCCCTAAAGCCAAGCCGTCACCTATTTGCAACAGATGCGAAAAAAATCTTCCGTCTTTTGCCAATAATTCATTGAACTTTTGTACGGATTTAATTTCTTTCACTCTTTCAGTCGGCTTAGTTTCTGCAATATGTCCGAAAGCCAAGGCATTATCAGCAGAAACAACTCCTCCTTTTCTTAAAAGTCTATGAGCAAAATCCAGATATTTCGGATAATTCTCTTTATCGGCATCAATAAAAACAAAATCAAATTCAAAATCCGGTTTATAATTATCAAGAAACTCTACAGCGTGTTTATTTACAACTTCAATCTTTTTGCTTAAACCGAAATCATGCATCGTTTTTCTGATAAAATCAGAATATTTCGGATTCATTTCGCAGGTAATCACCTTGCCTCCTTCAGGTAAAGCCATTGCCATAACAGCGGCTGAATAACCGAACAATGCACCGATTTCGAGCACATTTTTTGCACCGATTGATTTTAAAAACAACTGTAAAAATCTGCCCTGCGAAGGCGAAATTGAAATCTGAGGAAAATTTAGTTTATAGGCTCTTTCGCGAATGTGTTTAAGTATCTCATTTTCATTAACGAATGTTTTTTCTATATATTCTTCTATCTCACCGGTAAGCGGTGTGGTCTTTAATGACATGTTTTTTCTCTTTTGAATAATAATTTCTCATATTAACGTATTTTCAAATTAGCTATTGTTTATCGTGAATTGAACAACAAAACAGATGAAAATAAATAAAGAAATAAGGGTAGATATTTTCTTACAATCAATAAGGTACGCGAAGGGCAGTAAGTAAATTTATTTATTCGATTTCTCTTTGCGGTTCTGTAGGAATTTATTTGGAGTAAATGTATTCTGTTTTAGATTCAGTAGTTCCATCGGAATTTATATATAAAATTTCAATCAAATTTCCATAAATATCATATTTATAATCAAATTTCCCTTGATAAAAATTTTCATCATCAAAATATTTTTCTACAATTTTATTTCCTTCAACATCATATTCAAAAATTATTTTATGAGAAAAAGAAAAATTATGATATGTGCTTACTTCTAATAATCTTCTTCTATTAGGTTTATAATTTATCATATCAAAATTAAAATCACTTAATGGATTATATACATTTTTAATTTCTTGTACCTTGTGATCATGTTTATATCTATATGTAGATAATTCAGGAATAGGATTTAAGCCTTCATAAAGATGATGATATGCCTTTCTTTCTATCCTATAACCTTCAGAATCATTAATATAACACATGTTGTAATTAAAATCAGAAGTGCTCCAAAAGCACGTTTCTTCAATCAAATAATCATTTAAATCATATAAATAATAACTGCAGTTAGTAAAATTATCATTTTCTCCGTATTTATATTCATAGATTAATTTACCACTTTTATCATATTGAAATATACTTTTGCCTGAATATTCGTTATCATTAAAAAAAACTTTTTCAACTAAAGCACCTGATAAATCAAATTTAAATATATTTTCTTTACACTTTGAACTTTCATCGAGAGTACCAACTTTGTACTTATAAGTACAAACAGTACATGTTTTAAACCCGCCCTTCACTTTGTACCATTCATTCTCATTTTTTCCTTCTAGTGCATACAAATTCATCCCGCAGGCAAGGGCAAGTAAAAAAGCGATAATGGTAAGTAAGGTTTTCATTGCTTTATTTTTAAATTATTTCAATTTCAATACTTTTTTAGCATTCAGTTTCGTTACTATCTTTTTACCTGATTTTTTCTCGATTGCTTTCCGGGTATCTCCTGCAATTTTGCCGCCTTGTTTGGCAATTACTTTGCTGTCTTCAAATGATTCAGGATTCTTTTCTTTCGAAATTTCTGTTGTTGTTGCTTCGGCAAGCATATTCAACACCAATTCAAGATTTGTCATATTATCACGAAGATTTTCTTTTTTTAAATCTTTGAATTTTTTGTACTCTTTAGTTGTGAATCCTGACCATGCTCTTGTAATTTCATCCGTCAGAATAGCAAATTCCTGACCTTTTTTTACGTTGCGGTTTTCCCACTCATCTGTCAACTCTTTGCGTACTTCAATGCTTTTTAGTCTCTGATTAATCCATTCCTTGGAATAACCTTTACGCAGATAAGTTTCCATAGCCCTGTCAAACGTTTTTTCAGGATCTTCTGTCTCTTCGATACGTTCGTACCCGACCATAGCCAGCCACTGCTTAAACGGCTCTGCTTTGGGCGAAGGAACTGATTGAATAAGACGTAAAAGCTGTTCAGTATCAGCAACGTCAGTCAGATAATATTTACCATCAGAGGACATCATTTTCAGTTGGTTACAATTTGTAACCAACTCACTACCTTCTTTTGTTAATCTATGTTTCAAGACCTTCCAATAATTATTTGGATTGGGGTTATCGGTTAGCACACCAACTACATCAACAATTGAAAAATACCATTTTTCATGATTTTCGTCCCAGAAAGTACGAACTTTTTTTGTTTCAAATAATTTTATGTTACTCATAATTTCCTTTTGGTATTTTTAATTAGATACAATTTAACTGATAAGATGACCTCTTCATTTTTTTGCTTCGCTCAAAAAATTCCCCTTCTTAATTGATAATGAGGGAAGTAAATGGTTTATTATTTTCGGATTCCTCTTTCCATTTACTTTTCTTCACTTCGAAATTCAATATTCAATGTTCAATATTCGAAATTCAAAAAGCTAACAATCACCTGCCCATTTGAAAAATAAGGAAATTCTCTTTCCAATTATTTTCTTCACTTAGAAATTTAATGTTCAATGTTCAATATTCGAAATTCAAACAACCCCCTAACCCCCTTTGATAAGGGGGAATGAAGAATTTCCCCTCCTTTTCAAGGAAAGGTTGTTTTAATCTAACCAAGAACACGCTCCCATACAGTACCGTCCCGCTCTACGAATTTGACAACACCATAGTCCCTGCTGTAATAATATTTTATAATTTTCTGCCATGTATTGGATTGCAGTTCGGCGGGTGTCAGGGCTATTACGGCTACTTTATTAATCATTTTACCGCGTACATCAACCGAATCATTGCAAATATCCTCAACACTGTAACCCCAAATATCTTTGAAAGAAATAACAATATACAGCCCGCTTGAGGATTTTTCAAAAACAAATCTGTTGCTCGCCATACAATTCGTACAGGAATCAGGAAGACTTTCAATGCCGACAGTAACCCTTGTCAAATGCTGAACATCACAGCTTGTGCGGAACTTATCCATCTCCGTTACGGTATCGGTAGCAAATTCTTTTATATAAAACAGCTTCTCGGCACCCGTCTGATTCACAAACTTTATGGTATCGCCGTTTTTAAAATTCAGCCACTTCTTTTCTTCATCCGTAAAATTGTTGTAAATATTATTGGTACTGCCCATACAGCAACCGGCAAGGTTAAGGAAAAATATTAAGGCAAATATTTTTGATAACAAACTTAGAATTGTTCGTGACATAATGTTTCCCTTCTATAGTGTGGAACTCAATCCTTCAGACAAATTCTCAGTATGGAAATAAATTCATCAACATCAGCTTTATTAATTATGAGCGGAGGAACTAAGCGCAAAACAGTTCCCGATGCGGCGTTCGTAATCACTCCTTTATCAATCAGTTTTTTAACAAGCTCCAGCGCATCGAATGACAACAGTAATCCCCGCATCAGACCTAAGCCGCGTACTTCAAGAATTAAATCGGGAAAATCCGCTTTCACCTTTTCAAGTTCAGTGTACAGGTAATCTCCGGTTTCAATTACATTTTGCAATAATCCGTTTTCCAACTCCTGCAAAACCACCAAACCTGTTGCACAGGCAAGAGCATTTCCTCCGTAGGTCGTGCCGTGATTGCCGGCAGACCAGACACATTCGAGTTCTTTTATTCCGAGAATTGCTCCCAGAGGCAAGCCTCCCCCCATACCCTTTGCCATAGTTACAATATCCGGCTGTATTTTAAAATGCTGAAATCCGAAAAACTTACCCGTCCGTCCGCAACCTGCTTGAACCTCGTCTGCAATTACTAAAAATCCGTATTTCTTTTTCAATTCTGAAATAGCGGCTACAAAATCTTTATCGGCAACTGAAACACCGCCCTCACCCTGCACAAACTCAAGGATTACGGCAACTGTTTTTTCATTCAGATTTTTATAGAGAGGCTCAATTTCATTATAGGGCAGAATTCCCATATTTGTAAGAAAAGGTCCCATTTTATCCTTGTAAAGCGGTTTGTCCATAAGCGACAAAGCTCCGTAAGACCTGCCATGGAAACCTCCGCTGAATCCGTACATTTCAGTTCTGCCGGAATCATAACCACAACGCCGTGCAAGTTTTATTGCTCCCTCGACGGCTTCTGTACCGGAGTTAGAAAAAAATACCCTGTCGTATCCTGACATTTCTTTCAATTTTTCGGCAAGAACAATCTGCGGTTCCTGATAGAAATAATTCGATATATGAAGGAACTTTCCTGCCTGCAAGTTTATAGCTTCAATTATCCTTGGATGTGAATACCCGAGGGCATTTACCGCGATTCCTCCCAGAAAATCAAGATAAGAGCGTCCATCAGTATCGTATATCCTGCATCCTTCGGCTTTCTGAACAACTACCGGATATCGTTTGTATGTCTGGAAAAAGGCACTTTTCTCACGTTCGATTATACTATCCATTATACACCACAAAATTATTCAAGAGGTAAATTCTGAAATTTATTTTTTATTTTCGATAAATCAAAATTATTTATTTTCAGCATTAGTCTCTCTGCTAAAAATTCTGCTTCTATTATAGCTTTGGAAGAAATGCGTAAAAAAGGATTCTGCGAATGAATAAGGTCTTTGCCTGTTATCGGTGGTGTTTTATCTTTGAAAATATAATCGAATTGTTTTAAAATATTTTCATTATCAATAAACCTGTTTACCTTATTGTCTGTAAAATACGGCTCAGCCAGCATCTCCAGATATAATTTATCATTGTTGTCAATCTCTATTATTCTTTCAATCAGTTCTTCTTCGGTCGAATAATCATGTGCATTGATAAAACTTTTAGGATTGAAATCCAGATGCACAAGCGGATTTCCCCAATAAATAGGTACACTGTTTACGAGCATCGGTTCAAAGATTTTTTCTGTTGTGTAACCGGGAAAAGAATTGTTTTCGTAAGCGATAGTAAACTTATGCTTACGCATAAAAGACATTTTATCTGCAACCCTGTAACCGAGATTGTTCAGAACCCTGCCACCCGAATTAACTTTTTTATATTCGGATAATTTTTTAAAAAACTTTATTCTCTGCTTAGGAGTGGGATTAGAATTAACAAAACAGCAGAAATCATTTTTCTGCTTTATGATTTCTTCAGGATTTTTTTCTTTCAGTAATTGATTACAGTCGCCGAACAGAGGATAGAGCGGCAACCTGTAGTGTCTCGGATTGTTCTCAATAAAATCAAAAGTGAATGCATAATCGCATTCACTAAAGTCAGGTCTTACATTTTCTCCCGTAAAAAATATTTTTTTGCAACTGTAATATTTATGCTTCGTACCGAAAATCGAGTAGAATAAAAAATCAGGTTCATTCTCATCTAATTCAATTTCGTACTTTTGCTTAAGCAAGTCGCAAAAATAATTATTCTTTATGTCAAAAACGGGCCAAAAATCAACGAAAAATACTTTAATCATTTAGCTTTTTATAGCCTATTGTTTACTTCTTAATACCATCAAGTAAAAGTTCTTCAATCTTTTTTTCCTGTCCTGTTAACTGAAATGTAAGAAGAGTATCTAATACTGAATAGACAGGAACTACGTTCTTCATAAGCATCGCAGTCGGAAGTTTCGTTACTTGCACATAACCGCTCTCAGGATAAGACCATGTATTTTTACGCATAGAATAAATCTTAAAGACTGAATCATTCATACCGGCATCTCTCAGTACTCTAATAATATGTGCTACATTCTCACCCTGTGTTACACAACCGCAAGTCATATCGGCATAAAAAAGCACTTTGTGCATATTCGGATTAAACAGTGTTTTTATCTGATTAACAATTGCTGTATCAGGTACATACATATTCATTTCAATTCCAAACCATTCGTAAGTCGGAGTTTCTTTAATCTGATTTACAGTAAGTAAGATAGCTTCCTCTTTTACTGAGGTTGTTTCTGTACATCCGGCAAAAATAATCAACGATAAAAGAATAACGACAACAACTGATAATATATTTAATTTTTTCATAATTTAATCCTTTTATAAATATTAAAATTTTAAGTAAATCATAAAACCTTTATGTATCATATTCAATAATAACGACGGAAAAATACCGAACACAAACAAAGCCACAAGAGAAATCACCAAAGTTATGGTTTCTCCTCCTGTCTTCGTTTCAATTTCTTTTTCAGGTGCTTCCTTAAAATACATTTGTACAATCAATCCGATATAAAAATATATAGATATGACCGAAGCAATGACCGCAATTATTGTAAGCCATAAATATCCGGTTTCAATAGCCGCTACAAATAAATAATATTTTCCGAAAAATCCCGCGAAAGGGGGAATTCCGGCTAATGAAAACATGAACACAGCCATCATAGCCGCAAGTATCGGTTTTGTTTTTCCTAATCCGGTAAAATCTGACAGCTCCAGATTTTCTCCCTTGTTTTCCACTTTTGATATTACGACAAATGCACCCAATTGCATAAACAAATATGTGATTATATAGAATACAATTGCATCCCAGCCGTGCGGTGTTTTAGCCACAATACCCATTAACATATAACCTGCATGTGCTATCGAAGAATAGGCAAGCATTCTTTTAACATTCTTCTGTGCTAAGGCTACAATGTTTCCGTAGAGCATAGTCAAAGCAGATAAAACCGCCAGTACTATCCTGACACCTTCTGCATCAAATTTAACATCGTTGGAATAAAATATCGGAATGAATGACCTTGCCACCACAATAAAAGCAACCATGCCCGCAGCTTTGCCTGCTGTACTCATAAATCCCGTGACCACAGTCGGGGCACCCTGATATACATCCGGAGCCCACTGATGGAAAGGAAAAGCCGCTATCTTAAAACCCAATCCTACTATAATCAAACCGATTCCAATCATTAAATACATAGGAGGATTAGATACATATAAAATAAAATGTGAAATTTGCACTACCTCTATTGAGCCGGTTGCACCGTAAACCAAGGCTATTCCGTAAACCAGAAAACCTGTGGCAAATGCGCCCAATAAAAAATATTTAAGCGATGCTTCGACTGAACCGATATTCGTTCTGAAAAATCCCGATAATACATAAAATGCAATGGACATTACTTCTATTCCGATAAATAATATCAGTAAATTATTGGCATGCCCTATAAGCATCATGCCGCTTATCGAAAAAAGTAAAAGCGAATAATACTCGTTATGTTCTTTATACTCTCTTTGCAAATACGGACGTGAGGCTAATACAGTAAGAATACCTGCTACACAGAAAATAATATCGAAGATAGCAGAATAACCTCCGAATACAAGCATACCTTTTGAAATTACAAACTCATCGGCATGAGGATAAATCACACTCGGCATTCTCATCAAAGTCAATACGGAAGCAGCGCAGACTACAATCAAACCCGATAAAGCATAGCCGTAGCCTATACCTTTTTCCTTTTGGAACAAGGCATCAATAACAATTGCACTGATTGCAACAAATGAAATCAAAATTAACGGCGACATCAAAAAAAGTTCAGTTCCCATATCTTCAAATCCTATTCGGACAGTATTTATTTTTTAATTAATTTTCAATTTATTTGTTTATATCTTATAACAATGATGCTATTAGTACTTTTTTATTTTCACTACCCTTAGTCTTTTCTGACGAAAAATTTAGTTTCGATTGTTTTTTTATCGGATTAATCCTTTCTTCTGCGATTTCAACATATTCTTTTGAAATTTCAGAACCCAACCATTTTCTATTTAGTAATTTCGCTATTTTCGCAGTTGTACCGCTTCCTATAAAAGGGTCATAAACTAAATCACCTTCATTTGTCCAAGTTGTTATTTG
>JBAYGQ010000070.1:0-8342 GCA_041666585.1 Bacteroidota bacterium | reverse complement strand
CCATTTGGCAGACAGGCTCCGGGACGCAGACAAACATGAATGTTAATGAAGTGATTTCGAACCGTGCAATCGAAATTGCAGGCGGAGTAATGGGAAGCAAAAACCCGGTACATCCGAATGATGATGTAAATAAATCGCAAAGTTCAAACGATACTTTTCCGACTGCTATGCATATTGCGGCGGCTGAAAGGCTGTACAGAAAACTGATGCCGAATCTGCATACTTTACGTAATACCTTGTACATGAAATCCCAAGAATTCAAAGACATTATCAAAATAGGCAGAACTCACTTGATGGATGCTGTTCCTCTTACACTCGGTCAGGAGTTTTCCGGATATGTGCAGATGCTTGATAATGATATAGCAAGAATCAATCTGGTTCTTCCGGGTTTGTATGAGTTAGCTCTGGGCGGTACAGCCGTTGGAACAGGGCTGAACACACATCCGAAATTTGCAGAGAAATCTGCAGCGAAAATAGCGGAATTGACCGGTCTTACTTTTATCACGGCTCCGAATAAATTCGAATCTCTCGCTTCGCATGATGCTTTGGTATTTGCTCATGGTGCATTGAAGACCACTGCAGCATCCTTGATGAAAATTGCAAATGATATTCGCTGGCTTGCAAGCGGTCCAAGATGCGGGCTAGGAGAGTTGGCAATTCCTGAAAATGAACCGGGTTCTTCGATTATGCCCGGAAAAGTAAATCCGACACAGTCGGAAGCAATGACTATGGTTGCAATTCAGGTTTTCGGAAATGATACGGCAATTAATTTCGGTGGTGCGTCGGGTAACTTCGAGCTTAATGTGTTCAAACCTCTGATTATTTATAATTTCCTACAGAGCGTCAGAATGCTCGGTGATTCCTGCAAGATGTTCAATGAGCATTGTGCCGCAGGTATTCAGGCACTCAAACCGCAGATTGATTATTATCTGCAAAATTCTCTGATGTTAGTTACAGCTTTGAATCCGCATATAGGATATGATAATTCGGCAAAAATAGCAAAACACGCTCATAAAAAAGGTATGAGTTTAAAGCAAGCGGCAATTGAACTTGAATTGATGACGGCTGAGCAGTTCGATGCGGCTGTAAGACCTGAGAAGATGCTGGGACCGAATATATAATTTGTAAGAATTAATTATAGAATGATAAAGCAAAGGGTTCGATTGATGAACCCTTTGTTATTTATATAAAAATATTAGAATTCAAATGTCAAGCCGACTTTGAATTGTTCATACATGATAGGGGAAGCAGTTTTTATGGGCCAGTTCATATATTTTTTGCGTAACTCGTAAATACCGTAGTTGTAGGCACTATGCAATGCAAAATCTACTATAGGTCCTGCTGCTGGGGATACTTTTGCAACCTGATTGGAGAAATAATCTATTATACCTTCGCCAATTCCTGTAACGATTGAACCGCCTGCCCAATACCAGAACATACAGCGGGGAAACACAATGCTTCTTTCGTACTTTGCATCAAGAGAAAGGGGAGAATATAATTTTACTTTTATACCGCTCTGATATAGTTCACCGACGCGGAAGGCATCTTTGTATGTATCTACAACGTTAGTACCTGATTGATTTGCTAAAGTGTCTTTGAAGTCAATCTTCGTCCAGTTGAGTTCATGAGTATTATAAAGCACAATGTTAGCATTTTCACCGAGTTTATAACCTCTGCCTTTACTTGAGCCGAAGCCGAATCGGAGAGCATCCGTTTCAAAGTATCCCGGTTTAATGTCAGCTTTGTTAACCCAGTTAGTTGTTATTTTGGATAATTCGAAATAACTTGAGCTGTATTTAATTGCGTAACTTGCTTTTCCTGTGCCTTTGTATTGAGTAAAGCCGAGTTTAAGCGTACCTGATTTAACATCGGCAAAGTTACCTGAGAATTTGTCTTTATATAGACTTGGATTTCCGCTGATACCATATTCAAGCTGAATTGTAGGATGGTTAATTTCTACCATGTGGTTGAACGAATGCCCCAAATCCATATCTATTTCTTCCCAGAAAAAGTCATCATCTTCGCATTTTGCAGAATCAGAGTCATTTTTTGCAAAAGTAATTGTTGTAAAAAACAAAAGCATTAGAAGTCCTGTTAGATAGTTTCTCATTTTCATATTTTCCTCAGTTTTAAAAAACATTTTTTCTTTAATACGACAAATGAATTGAATTGTTACATATTCTAACAAAAATACAAAAATTAAATTTATTTTTAAAACAAACAAGGGGCTGAAACCCCTTGTTAAAAGCAAATTATTAGATTCATAATTTTCTAAAGAATTATTTTTTAGCTAATTCCATTCCTGCTTTGAATGCTTCCTGATTAATAGGAATTAATTTATGGTAACGTTCGGGTAACACCTGCTCAAGGGCTTTCCATACAGTTTCAATTTTTACTGTATTGGTTACCTGCATAAATGAACCGAGCATTATCATATTCAAAACTTTTGTGTTGTTCATTTTAACTGCCGTTTCACTTCCGGGAACAGCATAAATATTGATGTCTTTACGTGTAGGCGGGTTTAGAATATTTGAACTGTCATAAATGATGTTCCCACCTTTTCTAACATTAGCTTCGAATTTATCAACAGACGGCTGATTGAGTGCAAGTACTGTATCGTAAGTTGAAATAATAGGTGAACTAATCATTTTATCAGAAATAATAATTATGCAGTTTGCCGTACCTCCACGCATTTCCGGACCGTAGGAAGGCATCCATGAGACTTCTTTGTCTTCAATCATTCCTGCATAAGCAAGTAACATACCGATTGTGAGAACACCCTGTCCTCCGAAACCGGAAAAAATTGCTTCTTGTGTCATATTATTTGCCCTCCGGTACTTTTAAATCACCAAGCGGATAGAATGGAATCATTTGTTCCTCAACAAATTTATTAGATTCAAGCGGTGTCATTTTCATATTAGACGGACAGTTTGAAACAACCTCGACTAGGCAATATCCTAATCCCTGCTTCTGATACTCGAATGCTTTTTGTAGAGCTTTTTTAGTTTTACGTACATTAGCGGGTTTGGTAACAGATTGCCGGGTAACATAGGCTACACCGGGAAGCATGGCAATCAGGTTGCCTATTTTAAGAGGATATCCCTGTACCTTGGTATCTCTTCCAAAAGGAGTAGTAGTAGTAACCATTCCTTCTAAAGTAGTCGGTGCCATTTGACCGCTTGTCATGCCGTAAATTCCGTTATTGATGAATATGGTAAGGAAGTTTTCTCCGCGATTTGCGGCATGTAGAGTCTCACCGGTCCCGATAGCGGCTAAGTCGCCGTCACCCTGATAAGTAAAAACATATTTATCGGGCATAACTCTTTTAATACCGGTTGCCACTGCACAGGCTCTGCCGTGTGCGGCTTGTTGCATATCAACATCAAGATAATGATAAGCAAAAACAGAGCATCCGACGGGTGCAACACCTATTGTCTGCTCCTGAATACCCATTTCTTCAATAACTTCCATAAGAAGTTTATGGACAACACCATGCCCGCATCCAGGGCAATAATGCAATTCTGTATCAGTTAACGTTGATGGTTTTCTATAAACAAGATTTTGTTCAATGCAGATTTCCGGGTCAACTGTATTTGTTTGTTCGAACATGTTTTTCCTCCCTATGAGATATAAATCTTTTCAAAATGAGCAAGAATTTCTTCGGGAGACGGAATAATACCGCCCATTCTGCCGTAGAATTCAACTTTTGTTTTACCTTCGGTTGCTAGCATAACATCTTCAACCATCTGACCGGCATTCATTTCAACGTCAAGAATACCTTTAATTTTGCCGGCTACTTCTTTATAAATTGCTTTTGGGAAAGGGTACAAGGTAATCGGTCTGATAAGCCCGATTTTATATCCTTTAGCTCTTCCGAGTTCCATAGTTTTCATACAAATTCTGGCTCCTAATCCGTAGCCTGTGAAAATATAGTCGGCATCTTCGATGTTTATTGATTGAAACCTGATTTCTTTGGATTCAACCTCTCTGTATTTTTTCTGAAGTTGAAGATTTACCTGTTCCATTTCTTCGGGTTTAATAAATAGTGATGTAATATATCGTCGGTCTTTACCCTTTTGTTTTCCTGTGGTAGCCCATGGTTTTAATTCTTTGCTTCGTTGCATTTGTGGAAAGAGTTCAACTTTTTCCATCATTTGACCGATAGCACCATCAGCAAGAATCATACAAGGATTTCTATATTTCTCGGCTAATTCGAAACCTAATTTAACATGGTCAACCATTTCCTGAACAGAAGATGGTGCAAGGGTAATTAATTTATAATCACCGTGACCTCCACCCTTAACAGCCTGGAAATAATCTGCCTGCGAGGGCTGGATAGTTCCCAGACCGGGACCGCCTCTGTTGATATTTGCAACAAGACAGGGAAGCTGAGAACCTGCAATATAAGAAAGTCCTTCCTGCATCAAACTGATACCAGGACTTGAAGAAGTTGTCATTACTCTGGCTCCGCAAGCTGCGGAACCATATATCATATTGATAGCTGCAATTTCACTTTCAGCCTGAAGAACAACCATTCCTGTTCTGTTTGTAGCTTCACGTGATAAATATTCAAGCACCTCAGACTGAGGTGTAATAGGATATCCGAAGTATGCATCGCAACCAGCTCTTATCATTGCCTCAGCTAATGCTTCATTTCCCTTCATTAATTTTTTATCGCCCATTTTAGCTCCTTTTATATCTGTTGAATGCTTCAAAATTAAAGAATTATACTTTTTGCTTTGCTTGACGGTAAACAGTTATGATTGCATCAGGACATACTAATGCACAGTTTGCACAACCCGTACAATCGGAATTTACCTTTATAGCGTATAGATAACCTTTTTGATTAATTGTTGTGGAAAGCTGAAGAACTTCTTCGGGACATGATTCAATACAAAGTTCACAACCTTTGCATCTGTTAATATCAATTATTACATCACCCTTTATTTTTGCCATCATCTACTCCAAATATTAATTATTTCAATACTATTTTGACTTTAAAACACAATAAAAAATCAACTTACAAAGAAAAAAAATAATTTCAAAATAAGCTGATTTGCAGAAAGCAACATATAATACACAGAACTTGTTTGAAATCAATGTCTAAAAAAATATCAAAAATTTTAGGTATTAATCAAACATTGTACCTCTTCCTAATAAAAATTTCGGGTCTAAAATTCTTTTCAAATTTTTCATTGCCGAAATTCCGTGAACTCCGAACATTTGTTCAAGATATTTTTTCTTAAGTTTTCCTACACCATGCTCGGCTGAAATTGTTCCTTTCAATCGTAGCGCTTCTGCAATACATTTGCTGTAATAATCCAAGCCTTTTTGATATTCGAAATCATTTGTAACAAAAATGTTTGCATGTAAATGACTGTTTCCTATGTGCCCGTACGTAACAAAGGGAAGGTTAATTTTCTGGTATTCGTTTTGTAAAAATCTAAAGTATTCTCTGAAATGTCGGTCGGGGACTGCTGTATCTGTACCGATTTTATTCTGATTATTTCTTTCATTTATCTCAACGATTTTTGAAGGCAGGGCATGGCGAAAATCTCTGAATTTTTCATGTTCTGAATCCGTCAAAGCTATCCATGTGGAATCACTCAGGGCAGTATATTTTGATATTTTGTTATACCATTCTTCTAATATTATACTTTCATTTTCTAATGAATACTCTTGTTCGCACCATATTGCACCATAGGTTGATTCAGGTATCTGAGGAAAATCTTCTCTTAGTAAATTGAGTGAATATTTATCAAAAAATTCAATTAAACGTGTACTGATTTGAGTATTTATTTTGTAATCAATCAGATTGTTAATTTTGCTTAAATCTCGCACTGATTCTACATAATCAAGTAAAGAAGTTTCGTTTTCGAAGAAGCTGATAATTCCAATTACTTTTTCGGGAGACTTTAAAAGTTTCAATTTGATTTCAGTTATTATTCCAAGAGTTCCTTCACTTCCTATAAAGAGGTCAATTGCATCCATACCGGGTTTAATAAAATAACCTGCGGCATGTTTGATATCAGGCATTGATAGATTTGGAAGAAGGATTTCGATTTTATCATGATTTTTTGTCATTAAGGTCAAATGGAAATTATCGGCAAAATTTTTACCTCGAACTAATTCTACTTCACTGCCGTCGGCAAGAACGATTTTCAATCCTAAGACGTGAGAACGAGTTGCACCATATTTAAAAGTCTTTGCACCAGATGCGTTGGTAGCAACGTTTCCGCCGAGAGAGCTGTTTTTTTCAGTTGGATTCGGAGCATAAAATAAACCAAGAGGAGTAAGCAGTGATTCAAACTCGTTATACAGAACTGCAGGCTGTACTATGGCATATTTTTCATTTTCGTTAATTTCGATTATATTATTTAATTTTTCTGTTGAAATTATATTTCCGGATAAAGGTACTCTTGACCCTGTAAGTCCGGTGCCGGCACCCGATATAGTTACAGGAATGTTTTTTAGGAAAGAATCCGTCATTATTTCAACAATTTCTTCAATAGTTTCGGGTATATAAACTTTATCTGCATTTCCCTTGAAATGAGAGGCATCCTGAAGATATGAAACAATAATTTCCGGGTCTGTTTTTATAATCATTTATGTTATTAAGAATTAAAAATTTCAGAAAATATTATTAACACTAAATAATTGCTATAATTTATTTATAAAAATGCAAAATCGAATTATTGTTAAATTAAAAAATCTTACGATTTATTCAACAAATTTAGTAATTTTAATACAAGAGAAAGTATAATTAATTATCTGTTTCAATACTAATTACATTTTTATAAATAATTTTTTTAATTAAAGGGTAGCTTTATGAAATTAAATATACCTCTTTTTTTGTGTTTTTCTGCATTATTGTTTTTTTCATGCGAGCCTATAGTTACCGAATTCAAAGGTATTGAAAATTGCGAATATTATACAGCAAACTCTAATTCTGCTGATTCACCTACAAAAAGTCAGATAAAAGTAATGACCTGGAACATAAGGTTTGGAGCCGGAAGAATGGGATGGTTCGGTGAATCATGCGGAAACAGGGTAATTCTGACTGATGAAGAAGTATTGAGTTCTTTAAGAAAAATTGCAGATTATATCAATTTGGTTCAGCCCGATATTTTATTATTGCAGGAAGTAGATATTAATTCCAAGCGAACTTCATACATTGACCAATTGAGATGGATAATGGATAATACATATTTTAAATATGCCGTTTATGCATCAGTTTGGAGGGTTGCATTTATTCCGAGTGACGGACTTGGAAGGATGGATGAAGGAAATGCAATTCTTTCAAGATGGAAAATCGGGGAATCATTTCGTCTTCAGTTTCCTTTGCAGGGAGACCAGGATGCACTTACAAAATATTTTTATTTCAGAAATAATATTATGAAGGTCAGAATTGACATGCCTGACGGGAAACAATTCTATGCGGTGAATACTCATTTGTCGGCTTTCTCTACAGACGATACTAAAAAGAAACAGGTTGATATACTAGTGAATGAACTTGCTTCAATTGATAATAGCGGAAAATATTTTATCCTTGGCGGCGATTTCAATCTATTGCCACCAAATTCTGATTCGACTGATTATTGCGATGAAGATAAATGCGAAGGCGAGTCTTTTCATCATCCCGGAGATAAACCGATGCATAAAGACGGGAGCAATTATTTACCGGAAATTACCTGGATGCAGGTTTTATACGACAAGTATTCACCTGATGTATCGCTTGACAAATACAAAGCAAATCAGATAAACTATTTTACGCACACAACAATTCATCCGAACGGATTTTGGAACAGAAAACTTGATTATTTATTCACAAATTATAAATGGATACCTAATACTGATACCACCCATCAGACTACTCATGAAATGTCCGACCATTGCCCTGTCAGTGTAATATGGGAGGTGCCGAAATGAAAACTTTATATTTAATATTAATATTTTTTCTTGTAACTAATTCCGTTTATTCTACAGAGCTTGATTCCAACTATAGAATTTGGTCTCAAGGAACTGCATATACTTTACCTGAAGGTAGATGGGAAGTCGGAATTTTCCAACCTTTAAGATACGGTTTGAAAGATAAAATTGAACTCTCAACTCAACCTCTTACTTTTTTAATTATGCCAAATCTTGATATGAAATGGGGACACGGGGATTTCGCGGGATTTAGTTTTGCAAGTTCACACGGTATTTATTATCCGTCTATGCTTTTAAGAACAATTGCGATGAAAGGTACAGGCGGAATAATTTCACCTGAGTTCGAAATTCCTGATTTGTTTTCATTTTATAATGATTTGCTTTTTTCGAAAATGTTAACCGAAAATTTAATG
>JBAYGQ010000069.1:0-8496 GCA_041666585.1 Bacteroidota bacterium | reverse complement strand
TTAAAACGAGTTTATGCTGAATCGGAAAAAGATATTGAAATTGTAAAAATTGTATGAAATTTTATAAATCAACGGCGGGGTGTGGATATCGGCAATATGCAATAGTAACTCCTTTGAGAAAATCATCAGAACACGGATACGATTACTTATGTATATGGACAAACGAAAAGTCTTTTGCTCAAATACATATAGAAGGTGAGATAGTTGAAGATTTGGAGGATATTTATATTGAGGATGTTGAAATAAACATCAATGACTATTCAATATCTAAAACCTTTTTATTTAAGTTTTTTGCAGAAAATTTCTCATTTGAAAAATAAGTTAAAATGAAAGCAATAATTGATGGTAAAAAACGCAATGCCGAATTAATCGGAAAGTGTGGAGACACTTATGTTTACCAGCTTGACGGATGGGAAGAATATGTTACACCAATAAAAATAAAGAAATGCAGAACACAGAAAAAACGTTAAAAATTTTAGATATAAGCCACCGTTATAGCTTTGGCTTATACGAATTTACAATTGAAAAAACTTCTGAAACTTGTAAATTTTTATTATACAGAAATAAAGAAACTACGACAATTGACTTTACAGAGGTTAATCCTTCTGAGATACCTGATATTGTTGAAGTTTTAAATATCATTGCAGTAAAATCAAAAGACATACATATATGAAAACAAAAATTATCTATGGCTTATTAGCAATAATGGTGCTTGTCAATATTGGTCTGATGTTGACCGATTGGGTAACTGTGTGCAGGTCAATTCTGATGTTTGCGATTGACTTTGTGCTGGTGTTCGGACTGGCATATTTCGATGAAAAGAATAAAGATGTATTAACTTTAAAAAATAGAAAATGAAAATTAAAATTCAAAAATTCAAAAAATTATCAGACATCGAATTAAATGTTCCTGCCGAAATTACTGGAGGAAATGGGACGGGGAAAACAACTATTTTAGAAGCTATTAGTTTTGTCTTAACTGGCAAAAACTCAAACGGCAAAGAGTTTGAGCAAATTTATGACAATAGAATAGACCTGCATGAAGCAGTTGCAGACGTTTCTTATTTCGACAATTACGGAAACGAATATAGAAGGATTGTTTCTCCTGTATTCCAAATTAATAGAGCAGGGAAGGAAGAACTCAAAATCAAATGCAACACTGTTTGTAAGAAAAATGATATTGCTGTAAATGATTTTTCTTTAGAGTTTTCGGACTTCGCAAAGTATGGAACAGATTATTTTTTTAATCAGAAGCCAGACCTTCAAAGAAGCATTTTTATTGATGTAATGAAATCATTAATGCCCGTTTATGATGTTAATGCAAATTCTTTGAAATTAAAGGAATTGAAAAAATCACAAAAAACGGCAGTTGATGAAGTTGGAAGTTATCGTAAATTGCAGAAGGAAACAAAAGATGTTGAGGTTCCTGCAATTTCAGGCGAATTAGAAAAAATAAATGCTGAATTTTTATTATTGTCGAAAGTAGATAACTCAGCAGAATTAGCAGAAATCAATAAAAGGAATAATACTGCTTATCAACAATTTCAGGCAAAGAAAAATGAATTGACAAACAAAATTAATTCCAAAAATTCTAAAATAAACAGACTAAAATCAAAAATTAAATTAAAGCAAACAGAAATTAAACAAGCTGAAAAATCAATCTTTACTCCCGCCACACTTGAAAATTCAGATGAATTAACAAAAAGACTTGACACTTTAAATAAGGAATTTTCGGGATTAAAATATTACGAAAGTCTTGAGAATTATGCCTCCGAAAACTTTGCTAAAAATCCGGTTTTGGTTCAGAATCGAAATAAGATTAAAGAATTAGAAGCAACAGAGAATAAGGAATCAGAATCAATAGAGGCTGAATCGTTATGTCCAATCAATAGCAAGTTTTGTGCAGTTGCGAAAGCTAATTCAATATTAGCAAAAATTCTAAAAATAAAAGCTGAAAATAAAGCTATTCTTGAAAAGGAAATGAACGAGGAAAATTCTGAATATTTAAGAATTAAAACAAATGTTAATGCTGTTGAAAAATCCATTTCAGAAATAAAAGACAGAAATTCAAAGTTGGAAACTAAAAACAGAGAAGATGAATCAAAATTCAAGACAGAAAAAAACACTAAAATTTCTTCATTAAAAACTGAAATTGAAAAAAATAATAAAAGAATATTAAACTTAGAAACAACAAACGCAAATCATCAAACAGACCTTTTAAAAATTACTGAACCAGTTGCCGAAAAACTTCCCGAAGCCTCAGAAATTTCAGAGGAATTAAAACAAGCACATCTGCGGTTTGAAACAGAAAATAAAATCATAATCGAAAATTCTGCAATCAACTCAAACAATGCGAAGAACAAGGAAAAATGGGAATCTGAAATCAAAATTAATCAGACAAAATTATTTAAAATTGATGCAGAAATAGTTAAATTAACTGCTGAAATATCAGATTATTTTAGTAATTTAGATGCAATCGTAAAGAAGGAATTTGCTGGTGAAATCGAAATTGGAGTTGAATTATTGGAATATGTTATCTCAAAAGACGAGTATAAAGACTGCTTTAAGATTACTGCGAATGGCAAAGTGTTCCCATACGAAACAAATGGGGCTTTACAGAACAACGTAAAATTGCAGATTTTGGCAACTATTCAGAAATTGAAAAACTACATTGGGATAACGATATTTGATAATTGCGAAAGTAATACAACCCAAAAAATCAATACTTGCGGACTTCAATGTGTTCTCGCAAAAGCAACAAATGAAACAGTATTAACAATCAAATAAAAATTAAAATTATGGCATCAATCGAAAAAATTAAAACAGCCGGTGATCTTCAAACCAGGTTCAAAGAGTTATCAAATGAACATTTAAAGCTAAGGGCTTCCGACAATCCAGAGTTTCAACGTGAATTTATCAAAACATTCAGTGATTTGATATTTTCACAAAATGATGAAATGTTAGAAAAACTTGCAAAAACAAAACAAAACTCATTATTAAATGCAGTTTTCAAAGCTACTGAAGTCGGAGCGTCATTTGCTAAAAAAGAGGTTTCATTTATTCCTTTTGAAATATTTAAGAAAGAAAAAAAGAATGGAACAGACGTAAAAACCGCAACCGGAGAATATGATGCACTCGTTATCTTTGATATTAATTTTCAGAAGCAACAAATTTTGAAACTTCAAAACTGCAAAAGATTTTTCACAGCAGAAATCCATGACGGAATAAAAATCATTAATGATTTAAGCACTGGCAACTATTCGTTCATCGGAGATAACGATGTATCAAAACCCACAATTGGTTATTTTGCCGTCTTTATTTCAACCGATGGAGAACGTTACGAACTATTTATGTCATGTGCTGAAATAGTTGAAAGAGCAAAATTTAGTCCACAATATAAAGAAGCTAATTACAAAATAACAGGCAATAGTATTCATTATGAAAAAATTGTTATAAGAAATCTAATGAAATTAATCCCAAGAGTTAGCGAGGAGTTACGTAGCATTATGTCAACCGATGAACAATCTGCATATACTGATTACATTGATATTACAGAAAAAAAAGTAAATGCACTTGATGAGGCAAAAAAGGAATTGTCAGGGAAGCAACAACCGGAAAATATCGAAAATGCCGAACCTGAAAATACTAGAAATGCTGAAAAATCAGAAAAAACGGAAGCAGAAGCAATTCCAAAAAAGGAATCTACTAAGAAAAAAGACTTATTTACTGATTCATTTTAAAATTAAAAATTATGAAAATAGAAATTGAAAAAAGAAAAGTAATAGTTGACGAAATTGAATTTATTTCAGAAATAAAAAGAATTTGTTTATTACAAGAAAAAGTGCATGGACACATAAGGGTTGCTTATAAAACATTTAAAAATGAAATGAAATTAAAGATAACGGAATTAGAGTTTATGCAACTATGTTTTGAACTTAAACTTGAAACATATAAAAATTTAATTGTAATAAAACAATTCACTGAATCAAATGAAAATTAATTGTATTATGACGGGGAGCAACGGGAATCTATATGAGATTATTGATAACAACGGTAACTGCATTCTGATTGAGACTGGTGCTTCCCGTCTTACTTACATAAAATTTAAAGAGGGTTTATTTCCGCCCGAAATGGCAATAGTTTCGCATAAGCACCAAGACCATTATCAATTCTTTGGTGAATATAAGGCGGTAATGCCTACATATTTACAGGAAAGGAAAAACGAAAGTGAAAATTTTAAGGCATTGGGTTTTGATTTGAAGCACGGAGACGTTACAAGTACTGCCTACATTATTTTTTCTAAAATTGA
This sequence comes from Bacteroidota bacterium, assembly GCA_041666585.1. Classification (GTDB taxonomy): domain Bacteria; phylum Bacteroidota; class Ignavibacteria; order Kapaibacteriales; family UBA2268; genus JBAYGQ01. Next base: position 4,188 of record JBAYGQ010000069.1, on the reverse strand, counting down.
AAATAAATTTGTATTTTTCGGGACGGACTTTCAATATTCGGACGAATACACAAAACTCTTTGAAACATTGAAATATTTTGAAGTTGAAAATTATTTGATTGAGTGCAACTATAATGACTATCTATTCCACTTAGCAACTGATGAACAACGATTTGGATGCTCAAAACATATGTCAGATAATGATGTAATCAACTTCATAAAAAAAGTGAATCCTAAAAATCCAAAAATTATAACGATACACGGAAGCAATCGACTTTCCGCAGATTCATATACGAAAAAATATATTAGCTCCAAGATTTTAAATGCAAATGTTCAAGTTGCCACCGGAGCAAAGGAAAAACAACAAAATTTATTCTTATTATAATCTAATTAAAAAACAACATTATGAGGTTAAAAATCGTAAAAAAATCAATAAAAGAGGGTATAAGTAACGGTAATCCTTATTGTATAAAAAGCCTGTATGTCAACTTTAAAGAAAAGGAAGTTTATGGCAAAATATTAAATCATTTAAAAGAAAAAGGAGTAGGCGAAGACCAGATATTAAAGTTTTGCAAACCAAATGAGTATAACGGCAATACTACGTATGCCTTTGGCTTAAATTGCTCCGATTTCACTTTTAATAAAGTTGAACAATTTGGAATTTTAGATGCTAAAATAATCTTTGCAATTAATGACAAAGGTTATATTAATGCAAGAATTCAAATAGAAAATAAAAAGGAACAAGTTCTGGCATATGAAGCCCCCGAAAGCAATGTTGATGGATGGGCGAATGGGGATAATAACGCTAATAGTGCTGTTGTGTCTGATAATGCTATTAAAGTAAGTGGCGTTAATAGCTTGCCTAATGAAGATTTGGATATTCCTTTTTAAAATGTTTAAAATAAGAGCCACAAAAGAGTTCTTGAGTAGGTTGGAGGGGATGGTGGGGTAACAGCCGAACGGCTGGCAATAAGGCACGTTTGGCTTATCCGAACTTGTCAATTTACCACCAACCTTGCAGTCAAATGGGCTTTATTGCGTATTATCGGCTGCCTTTTATCAATCGAATTTTAAACTTTTAAATATAAAACAATGGAAAATAAAGTAACACCTAATCAAATTATCGAACTTATAAATAGTTTGCCTGATTCTGAAAAGCATATATTTATTGTAAATAGGAAATATTGGGTAACGCAAGAATGGCTTTGCGGTGCATTTGCTGGACGTGCGTTTGTTAATGAAATATTGGAAGATGCTGTTCAAGAAATGATTGACTATTTATATAAGCATATCGGACACGATTCAATGGTCGGAAATTCTGTTACAAAAAGCGGATTTCCTAATTTAGAAAGAGTTAAACAATATTGCACGCCTGTTGAATCGGAGCAGTATTAAGGTTGCCGATAACGGCTGCGTATTGGAAGCGTTAAGGTCGCTTGTGTGTTGCAAAATGCTTCTAATACGATGTTAGGCACTGGGCGGGTTACTCGCTGAAATGCCAATTTGAAAACGAAATGTAAAAAAAGAAAAAAGAGGAAGGGGAAAATCTTACAGAGTACCCAAAAATAAATAAATTCAAAATTTATGGCAATTATAACAAAAAATGAAATCATTGCTGCAATTACCTATTGGGGAATTAGACAAAGCCCTTATGATTTTCCTGTAAATTTGGAAAATGCTTTAATTGCATTGAGTAAAAAAATTGATGAAAAGAAAATCTTTAAAACTCCTGAAAAGAAAACTACAAATTCTTATTTGGAAATTACTGATGAACAAATCACTGATTTAATTAAAGATTTAATTTTTAATACACCCGAAATTGCAATTTGGAATGTTACCAAAATAGAACAGGATAAAGGAATTACAGACCCAAATGATGAAAAAAGGACTGTGAAATTTGCAGCAACAAGTAGATATGGAGCAATGCAAGTTGCGGATAGAGATTTTATTGACCTTGATGCTTTGCGACAAAATGTATGTGGAATGTTATATGAAAATCATTCTGTTGTATCTTAAAAACGTGCGGTGGGTTTTTCTTTTTTGGATTAATCCACTGCATTGAATTTGAAACACAAATGTAGCCTTGTGCCTAACGGTCGAGGCTAAGAATAGGCAGGGATAACGAGCGACGCCCTTTCAGCCTACACGAATGATAAAACGAAGCTCACAGGCTTGATTAAGCACATACGCCCTGCTTATTTTTAGCCTTTGTTATAGGGCGTTAAATTTTAAAACAAATATGGAATCAATTGAAGCAAAATTCTCGCACATTACACCACGATACGAAAAAACTTTCAACGTGGTTTTCAAGACAAGCGATGGTGAAAACTTAAACACAATTTGTAAATGGCTAAAAAATAGTAATGATGTTAATAACTACATATCGTATGATAATGGATATGTTGTTGGGTGTAATGACAAAGGTAAATATAGCATATCGGAAGTTGAGCGAATGAAGGCGGTGGATGCTGTCTTTAATGCCCTATAACGGACGAGGCTAAGAGCAGTTGCCTAAAATACTGCTCAAAATTTGCACTATGCTTGATGGCAATTGCTTTTAGCCTTTGTTAGTGGATGGTGCGGTAAATTAAACGAAATGCAAAAATATTTGAGATTATTAAATTACGAAAATGCTTGTAAGGTGATTGATTTTATAAACACCAATGATAAGAATGATTATGCCAACATAACTACTGGTGGTGTTTCTATGCAAGTATCAGAACAGAATTGGGATAAAGTAGAAACGTTTATAAAATCACTTGGCGTTAGGTATGAGGTTGGAACAGAAGCACCTTACAAAGTCGAACAACAAATAGTCAGTAATTTAAAAAAGGCTGGTGTTATTGAGTAACGTAGCACTTGCCACTAACGGCTATTTCTATATTTTTAGGTTTGCTTATACCAAACTTTGATTATGTAGAAATGCTGTTGCAAACTTAAATATAGAAAATGTTAGAAATAGTAACAAGGAGTGAAGTTTATTTGAAATACAAAACTTTTTATTTTAATTTTTAGGGAGGGATTTTTATGGAATTTTTAAAAGAAGATAATAGTAAATTTATAGTTGTAATGTTTCCATATCCAAGTGGAAGTGGATTACATTGTGGACATTGGTATAACTATGCTATAATGGATAGTTATTGTAGATACCAAAAATTCATTGGTAATGATGTATTTCAGCCATTATTTTCTTTTTGTAAAGTATTTTTTATTATCTTTGCATTATCTATTACTCACTTTGTGTCCGCAAAAGATTTTAAAAATATAGTCCCGAAAGCAAATGTATCCTCCTCTCACGAGTTGGGTAATAGACCATTTGTCGTAGGGGCTTCTTTTTTTGTTTATTCCCATACAAGAATTGATAAGAAAGAAATATTTTACATTGGAATTGGCACTTGCCCTTTTAAACACAATACATATAAAGCTAAATATAAAAGAGCATTTCAAAAATGGGGCAGAAATTATCATTGGCAAAATACTATAAAATGCACCAACTATTCTATTGATATTGTTTTTGAATCAAATTCTTATGATGAAATAAAAAATAAAGAAATTGAACTCATAGAAAAAAACAAACCATCCTGTAATATTACAAAAGGTGGGGAAGGAACTTTAGGTTTTTCAGGCATTCTTCATCCAAAAAGTAAAAAAGTTTATCAATATGATTTTGATGGAAATTTTATTAAAGAATGGGATTCTATAAATATTGCTGGAAAAACATTAAATATATTTTCTACAAGAATTGTAGCTTGCTTGAAAGGTAAATATATTTCTGTTAATAATTATAGGTGGAGTTATGAATATTTTTCAAAACTTTCTATGAGAGAAAGAATGTCAGGTAAAAATTAAATCACAAAAAAGAGAGTAAATAAAATTGATATTATTTCTAATGAAATTTTAGAAACATTTGAAAGTGTAAAATCAGCATCTAAAAGTGTCAATATTCACATAGGTAAAATTTCAAATTGTTGTAATGGAAAAAGAAAAACTTGTAGAGGGTTCAAATGGGAGTTCGCCATTTGATTTAATGATAGTAGTAATGATGCCATATCCATCAGGTAATGGATTACACGCTGGGCACTGGTATAATTATTCCATCATAGATTCTTATTGTAGATATAAGCGATATATTGGTAAAAAAGTATTCCAACCCTTTTCATACGATGCGTTTGGTTTGCCTGCTGAAAACTACGCAAAGCAAGTTGGTAG
>JBAYGQ010000068.1:0-8522 GCA_041666585.1 Bacteroidota bacterium | reverse complement strand
GGATTATCAGGGTCTTCTGCAAGCAGGTCGGGAATTGCTTTCTTAACGTCGGAAATTCTGCCTTCTCCGATTTGCTTCATATAATCGTGAAGTTTTGAGGTTTGAGCATTAATGCCGAAAACACTCAATACAAAAATTAAGGCTGTTGTAAGTATAAGATTTTTCATTTTGTCCCCCTCTAACGGAAATCATATTAAAAATAATATAAAATCCAAATATGTATGATTTTGCAATTTAATAAAAAAAACGGCAAATTGTACACACATTCAAGGTTCAATCCAAAAATTTTCGTAATTTAGCTTTTGCCATTTATCATTGAGGTACTATGAAAAACAAACTGAATTTATTAATTGCCGCAGGAGGCACAGGCGGACACCTTTTCCCTGCAGTAGCTGTTCTTGAACAACTTGAAGAATTAACAGATAACAACATCAATGCGGTTTTTGTAGGTACATCCGATAGAATTGAATCTCGCGTAGTACCTGACCACGGATATGAATTAGTAACTATTCCGGTAAAAGGCTTCAGCGGACTATCACCTAAAACTCTGTCCCTGCCTTTCAGAGTTATTCTGTCTATTCAAAGATGTAGAAAACTCATCCGCGAAAGAAAAATTGATTTTGTGATTTGCACAGGTGCTTATATCAGCTATCCCGCGGGATTAGCCGCAAGCCTCGAAAAAAAGAAATTATTTATTATGGAATCGAATGTATCACCGGGTAAGACAATCAGAATGTTAGCAGGAAGGGCTACAAATATTTTTACTTCGTTCAAAGAAACTGAAGTTTTTTTTGCACCCAAAAACAGAGCAAAAGTAAAGATGCTGGGCAATCCAGTCAGAAGAAGTATATTAAAAGAAATCGACCAAATTTCAGCTAGAGATAAATTCGAATTGCAGCCGGATATGAGAACTGTCCTTGTTTTTGGAGGGAGCCTTGGAGCAAGAGCAATAAATTTAGCAATTGAAAAATCTCTTGATAAGCTTAGTAAATGCGCTTTCCAGATGCTCTGGCAGACCGGAGTAAATTACACTTTTGATGGAAACCTGCCGGAAAATATAAAAATGGTTAAATTCATTGAGGATATGGCATCGGCTTATGCAGCCGCCGATTTGGTTGTTTCACGTTCGGGTGCTACTTCTGTTGCGGAGATTTGTTGCACCGGCAAGCCTTCTATACTTATTCCATTACCTACAGCTTCAAATAATGAACAGGCTCTGAATGCTCTGGCTTTATTAAATAATAATGCGGCTATTCTGCTCGATAATTCAAAAGCTGAAGCATATCTTGCCGATTTAATTATTTCTACTTTGTCTGAACAGAAACTACTCGAAGAAATGGGAAACAAAGCAAAGGCACTCGGCAGACCTGATGCGGGACATACTATTGCCGATTTCATACTTTCCGGTGACAGCATTGAGCAGATCGCATCGGAAGAAACTTTTTAGAATCCTGAAATGATGAACTGTAATGCAATTATAAGGAGAAAGAGAGCAAAGACCCTTTTTACTATGGATACAGGAAGAGAAATTGTAATTTTTGCTCCAATGATTGAACCGAGAACTAAGCCTGCGGCAAGCAAACCGGAAGCAAATATATGAAGTTGTCCGGCATTGTAATAGGTAATTACTCCGGGAAGTGCCACGGGTAGGAGTAAGGCACCGAGTGAAGTGCCTACAGCTTTTTTAGGATTGAATTTCATAAATGTGATTAACATAGGAACAATTATCAAACCTCCTCCTATACCGAATAATCCCGAAAGAACTCCGGCAAGAATTCCGAACGGCAAAAGGAGATAGAAAGGGAGAATCTTTTCCTGCTCTACTTTATTAATATTTTCTTCCCTTGTTTTATCTGAATTCTGTGATTTGTTTGTGATGGATTTTATTTCGAAAAACCGCCAACTAACCCAAATGAGAAATAAGCCGTAAATCTGTTTCAAAATATCTGTGGGCATGGATAGTGCAAGTTTTGCTCCGAAGAGTACTCCCAGTAACAATCCGACTGCCAGAAAAGCCGATACCCTAATATCGAGTAAATCTTTTTTATGATAAGCAAACACCGCAAAAATCCCTACCGGCATCATTAGAGCGGCTAAGGATGTGCCGTTTGCTTGAGTTAAAGAATAGTGCATCAGCGCTATAAGTGCCGGAACCATGACTACACCGCCGCCGATTCCGAACATACCGGCCATTACTCCGGCTAATACGCCGATAATTAATAATACAGCAATGTCATTCATTTTATAAAGATGTTAATTTTCATTATCTGAAATCCGTTAGTACAAAACTAAGGAAATATGAAGCGATTAGCAAGAATTACGGATTACAAAAAATAAAAAACCCTGTATTTGGAATACAAGGTTTTTTTAAAAATAATAATTGTTAATATTATTTATTTATTGAAAAACTTTTTGTTAGTGTACCATTGGCTGTTTTGATATTTACAAAATATGTGCCATTAGCAAATAAACTTGCATCAAAGAATAAATAATGAGTTCCAACCATAAACTCTGCTGATGATAATTTCTGTACCAACTTACCAACTGAATTATAAATATTAATTTCTGCATTTGTTCTTTCGGTTACAGTAAAAGCTACTGAAGTTAAACCAGACGCAGGACTAGGGTTAATACTGCAAACCATATTGTCGGTTTTTGTTTCCTCATTAACAGAAGTGGTTCCAATAACCGGTATTTCTAAAACATTAATACTAGAGCATTTCTCAATATCAGTATTAAAATATGATAAAAACACTACAATGTAGGTATCTTCGGGTTTGTTTCTTCCTGCACCGGGGTCTGTAGATTGAAATTTTGTATTGATACCCGGAGTAGAATAACCGACATTTATGACAGGAGGAATAGTATAGGAAAAGGTTTTAGTGTAAGTCTGATCAGGAGTAACAATTGCCGGAATTACACCTTCTTCACCCCAATTGCCCGTCAAGATAGCTCTGACACAATGATTGTGGAAATAACCTTTAAAGTATTCAGGTTCATTATATAACTCATGTGAAGTGCCTCCTGCCGGTTGTGAGCGTTCATGACTATAATAACTATGTTGGGTATAAAAACTGTTTTTGTCCGAACCTCTGACTTTATCTTCAACAACATATACATTTAATCTAATATCACCGTTAGCATAGTCTACAGATTTCGCATTTACAGTAATATCAATTTTTCTGGTATCAGGATTATAAGTTTTATCTATTTCCAAGCTAAAAGGTGATTTGGCATTCAATTGAGAGACAGCTTTTGAACTCCAGTCACTTCTTGACAAACCAACGTCTGACTTGTCTGCAAATTTAACTCTGTCAACCATTCCATAAGGATAACCTGTAGCAAAAGTTGAATTAATAACATCACCCTCAGGTGTATTCATAGAATCAGCATTGTGAAGCACTACACCTACAATATTAGGTTGTGCTTTGAGTAAATTTCTCATCACTAAGTGCCCATCAGGACAAAAACCACACCAGCCACCACTACCTTCTTCCAAAAGAACTTTTTTTGGAGCTGTAGTACCGTTGATTACAAAAACGGAAGTATTTGCGGTATCATTTGTTGGATTTTCATCATCTTGACCATTTACTTTGGATATCCACACTTTGAAATCCACAAATTTTCCTGCTTCTGTAGGGTTATAAGTTACACTATGACTAACTTGCAAAGTACCACCATTTGCAGGTATATTAATGCTTTGGATATCGTTAGAATTAGTTTGACCACCATCGACAGAATAGTTGAATGTTGCATTCGTTATTGCATTTTTTCCCCAGTTTTGCAAAGTTGCTTTTACAGAAATCGGGGTGTTTTTAATAAGTGGATTATCAATATCAGCAGTTACTACCTGAACATCATAATTTTTTTGCAATCCGTATTTGAAAATATAAATTTTGTCAGTAGCATTTGAGCTATTAACATTACCAAGATAATTCGGAAAACCTAAGTCGGGGCTTCCGTTAACCATCACAGCACTTGTACCGTCAGCATTTTGAAGACCTATAGTAGCTTTTGTAGTAGTTTGGAAAGCTGAAGTACAATAATTATATACAATATCAAAATCTCCGCTTTCATTAATCCTAAGAGCAAAATACGCAAATGATGTATTCGCCGCAATCCCAGCTTGTGATACAAGATACCAAGCAATAACATGAACTCGGTTTGGAGTCGTGCCATAAGTAAAAGTTCTTACATCTGTCCAATAACTTGCACTATTTGGATGCTGTTTCAATTCCAAATCATCCCAAAATGCAAAGATTGCATTTTTCGGAGCGTTCACATTTGGCAAAGCAACATTATTCTGATCACTTGTTGTTGCTGTAGCATCAAAAGTGATATAACCGTTATCACTTACTTTATATGTAGAAACATCCTGTCCAAAAAATTTCCATGGAAAAGGAAGTGTTTGTGTTGCTGAAAGAACTTGATTTGAACCTCTGGGTAGCACAATTGTGACAGTTCCCACTCCCATCATACTGTATGCTTTTTCAGAACCTATCTTTTCAACTCTAAAATAAGAATCAGATTGAGCGAAATTTAAATTATATGCTAAACATAATGATAGCACTATTAGTACAAAATTCTTCATTTTTTCTATACTCCTATTTTTTAAAAATTTTTACTCTATTTACAAAATTAGTATTTATTATAAAAGAACACAAACTTTTTGAACTAACATTTCAGAACTATCGTCTAAATGTTTATAATCACAATACTTTTAAAGGAGAAAAAATGTCTAAAATAAGAACTATTGATAAAATTATTAAGGGCAAGCTCTCTTCAGACGGGGCAGGAGTTAAGCTTCGCCGCATATTCGGTTTTACCGAGCAGGGTCAGTTCGACCCCTTCCTTTTACTGGATTTTTTCGGCTCGGACAACCCGGATGATTTTATTGCAGGATTTCCATGGCATCCGCACAGGGGAATCGAAACAGTAACCTATATGCAGGAGGGTAAGGTAGAGCATGGGGACAGCTTGGGAAACAAAGGTGTTCTCGGTGCAGGCGATATTCAATGGATGACAGCGGGAAGCGGAATTATACATCAGGAAATGCCGAAGTCGGCGGGTAAAGGAATGCATGGTTTCCAGTTATGGGTTAATTTGCCTGCCTCGCACAAGATGATTCCACCGAGGTATCAGGATATTAATTCTAAAGAGGTGCCGGAAATAATTATGCCGTCAGGAATCAAGGTAAAAGTTCTTGCCGGAATGTTTATGGGTAAAACAGGACCAGTCAAGGATATAATTGCCGACCCGGTTTATTTAGATATCGGTCTTCCGCCTGAAACTGAGTTCAGTATTGAAGTAAAGCCTGAATATACCGCTTTTGTGCTTGTTTACGATGGAGAAGCAAATTTTGATGACAGCGGAAAAGTTGTTGGAAGATTAGAAACCGCTTTATTGGAGAACGGCTCGGTTGTTAAAGCCGTAACTAAAAATCAAAATGTAAAATTCCTGTTTATTTCGGGAAAACCTCTCAAAGAGCCTATTGCATGGGGAGGACCGATAGTGATGAATACCGAAGAAGAAATTCAAACCGCATTCAGAGAGTACAGAGACGGTTCTTTTGTAAAATAATATTTTGCTGAAAAACAGAAAAGGGATATCTGCATTACGCAGAGTATCCCTTCCTGTTCCCTCTCCTCCGAATCTTGAGTCCACCCAATCAGTCTCATTATCAATCCGAAAGGAGGTATTCCTCACTCTCTCAATAAGACCTAAAAAAGATTTATCGAATATTTTATTTTTAATAGGAATCAAAAAGGTAGAGATATTGGATTTTATTTAAAAGATATAGTTTTAATTCAATATTAAATTAGCAAAAAAAAATAAAATATCAAATTATTATTAAAAACAGAATTATTTTTCCAATTAGACAGTTAAAGAAATTGTATTTTTTTTATTTTTGTAAATACTAAAATACTTTCAATTATTCGGATAACAATTCTAAATTATATATCGGGTGTTTTTATGGATAATGTTTCCAAAAATATTTTGATTATTTTTTTTATCATAGTTGTTTTTTATTTACTCTCGGCGCTCTCTTCCATTCTTATTCCTTTAGTATTAGCTTTGCTGTTTGCCGTGCTTTTCCAGCCATTTCTACAGTTCATGAAAAAGCATAAAATACCTGATTTTCTCGGTTTGCCGATTGTAGCAATTATTTCTTTGGTCATTTTACTTGTAATTACAAATATTTTAATTTCAACCATTTCCGATGTTGCGGCAGAGCAGAACTATCTGTTAGTACGTCTTGACGAAAAAATAAATGCTCTTATGCAATTTATAAGTTCAGCAACGGGTCTGAAAATAAATCAGGGATTTTTAAATAAGGAGTTTAATAATTTGTTAAGCAGTGACTGGCTCGGCAAAACTGCCGGAGGTTTAGCATCAGGTTTGAGTTCGCTGACAGGCTCATTTATTATGTTTGGTTTGTACTATGTTATAATTTTATCGGGAATGTCGGGTTACAAGAAATATATTCAGTATGTAGGCGGCGATTCAAATGAAAGATTATTTGCAAATTTCGAGAAAGTACAAAAGTCTGTAATTTCATTTATTTTGTTGAAGACATTAGTTAATATCTGTGCAGGTGTTGCGGCGACATTGATTTGCATAGCTTTCGGTGTCAAATTTCCGCTATTCTGGGGATTTGTAACTTTTATGTTTGATTACATTCCGACAATCGGTTCATTAATTGCGACTGTACCTCCCGCTTTAATGGGTTTGATACAATTCGACGAAATTAAAACTGCTCTTTTATTGTTTGCCTGTCTTAGTGTAGTACAGTTCACAATCGGAAACATTTTAGAGCCCAAGATTATTGGCAACAGATTAAGACTTAATACTGTAACTGTAATTTTCGGACTTGTCTTCTGGGGCTATTTATGGGGGATACCGGGTATGATGCTTTCTGTTCCGCTAATGGTTATTCTGAAATTAATATTTGAAAATAATCAGTCCTTGTCAATACTTGCAAGAGTAATGGGCTATCCCGAAAAGATGAAATGATTTTAATTTATTAATTTTTATTTCCATGGCAGACGAAAAGAAAAATATTATTATGCAATTGCAGATTTTGTTCGGTGTAACAAAAGCCGAACTGCTCTTTGTTTCCGTGATTTTTGTCGGACTGTTTGCAGGAATGATTATACGCGGATTTGATAATTCTGATGAAACTAATAAATATAATTCTAATCTTTCGGAACTGGTTTTCCGCACACTCGACAGCCTTGCAGAAGCCGAGCGTACTACTTACATTGGGACGGATTTGAAGAACAATCCCATTCCCGAACTTGCCAAAGGTGATACTGTTGTCGCAAAAGATTCTTATTATGGAAACAAGAAAAAAGAAATGCCTTCAGGAAAAATTGATATTAATACCGCTTCTAAAACAGAACTGATGAAACTGCCCGGAGTCGGCGAAAAAACAGCACTTTCTATTTTGGAATTCCGCACAAATTCTCCTTTCAGAAAGCCTGATGATATAACAAAAATTAAGGGGATCGGACCTAAAAAATTCGAAAAAATGAAAGAATTCATAGAAATTAAGTAAATTTGCAGGACTTTATTAACTACATTTTTACTTGATTGTGAGATAAGTATGAAAAAGACTATTTTTTATGATTTGCACAAAGAATACGGTGCAAAAATTGTGTCCTTTGCCGGATATGATATGCCTATCCAATATCCAAACGGAATAATTCATGAGCACAAAGTCGTACGCGAAAAAGTAGGCGTGTTCGATGTCTCCCACATGGGTGAATTTAAAGTAACCGGAAAAGATGCTCTTGCTTTCGTTCAGAAAATTACTACAAATGATGCATCCAAGTTGAGTTTCGGCAAGGTTCAGTATTCTTCTATGTGTTACGAAAACGGTACAATTGTGGACGACCTCCTTGTTTATTGCATGGGTGACCATTATATGCTGGTAGTCAACGGAGCTTGTATGGATAAGGATTTTGAATGGTGCAAAAAAAATACTGCCGGCTTTGATATTGAATTGACAAATATGACTGATGAAATCCATCTGCTTGCAGTGCAGGGTCCATGGTCACGCGATACGCTTCAGAAGTTAACAAGGGAAAACTTGTCTGAAATCGAATTTTACAACTTCAAACCGGGACAGCTTGCGGGAGTGGATATGATTATCTCGCGTACAGGTTACACCGGTGAATTAGGATTCGAATTATACTTCAGAGGTGATTTTGCTGTTGCAAAAAAAGTATGGGATTTAGTTTTTGATGCCGGCAAGCCTTTCGGGATTGAGCCGGTGGGTTTGGGATGCAGAGATACTTTACGTTTGGAAAAATGCTATATGCTTTACGGCAACGATATTGACGATACAACTAATCCGATTGAAGCGGGCTTGGGTTGGATTACTAAATTAGCTAAAGGTCAGTTTAACGGAAGTGATGTAATCCAAAAAGTGAAGGATGAAAAACCAAAACGTAAGCTCGTCGGATTCATGGTTGATTCAGATAAATTTATCCCGCGTCATGATTACGAAATCAGATTTG
>JBAYGQ010000067.1:0-8581 GCA_041666585.1 Bacteroidota bacterium | reverse complement strand
TTTTCAAAATCAAAAAAGAACTGTCGGAACATCCTGAGTTCAAGGCGGAAATTACATTCAGAAATGAAAATGATTCAATAGAAACGGAGGAAATATTTTAATGTTTTCAAAAACAAATTTTACACGCATATTAGTAGCAATTACAATTTTTTCGGTTGCTTTTCTGTTCCTTGCTCCAGATTATTTAGACGCACGCGGAGGCGGCAGGAGTTTTGGCGGAAGCAGGAGCTTCGGCGGAAGCAGAAGTACACGTTCATACTCAAAACCTTCTGCACCTTCATCGCAAAAATCTTTTGGGGGTACCCGCACTCCGAGCACTTCAACACCAAGGGCAGGTTCAAGTTTCGGAGGTAAACAGTTATCATCAAGAACAGAGTACACACAAAAGTACGGGATTCCCAGAAATACTACCCAAATGGTAAAGAATGACGGTTACGGCAAAAATATTAATTATAATGTACATGGATATGGCGGTTACGGTACAGGTCTTATGACCGGATACATGATGGGACAAACAAGCTGGATGTGGGCAATGCCTTTCCATCCCGCTTTCTATTACAGCCGTCCCTATTATGTGACCAATCCCGATGGTACTGTTGATGTCTATCCTCCGACTTTCTCGTTCGGAAAATTAATTTTTACAATCATAATCGTCGGTGTTATTGCTTTTATTATTTATGCTATAATCAGGAACAGAAAACTGGGCGGCTATAGCGGCTCTAAATCTTCTTTCAGCTAAAGCCGGTAAAAGGATTAAAGATTGAATAACTTGCAAAAGGGCAGATAATTATCGGAATCTGCCCGTTTTTTTAGACAACCAATTAAAAAATGCTCAGTAAATTAAAAAGTTTAGCATCAGACACATTAGTTTACGGTATCTCCACAATAGTAGGCAGATTCCTCACTTTCATGCTTACTCCGATTTACTCGAATTATATTTCAGGCGATGAGTACGGCGACGTTGTTTACATTTTCTCAATTATCGCATTCTTCAATATTCTAAATTCCTTCGGAATGGATTCGGCTTTCTTCCGGTTCTATAAAAAGGATAATCCAGAGGATATCAAAAAAGTTTTTACTAAGTCATACCTTGTAATCACGGTTGTTAGCGGTATATTGTCAGGTCTGGCAATTATTTTTGCTGAACAAATTGCCCCGAAAATTACATCCCTGCCAAACGGAGTAACATTAATACCGCTTGCGGCAATCATACCTTTTCTTGATGCAGTAATGATAATTCCATACTCTTATCTTCGTATGTCAAGGCATGCAAAACGATTTGCTTATACAAAATTTAGTCTTATCATAATTGCGGTTTTTTTTAATTTTCTACTCGTTGTCAAATACAAAATGGGCGGCGAAGGCGTCTTCTATGCTCAGCTTGCCGCAAACATTGCAGGTGCATTGATTTTCATTCCGATGATTATAAAAAATCTTACATTTAAATTTGATAAAGCGTTGTTTATTGATATGCTGAAATTCGGCATACCGACACTTCCTGCAACTTTATCGGCAATGATTTTGCAGGTTGCCGACAGACCTATACTGAAGCTTTTGACAGATTCACATTCTGTTGCTATGTACACAATCAACTATCGCCTTGGAATTCCGATGTTGCTTTTGGTCTCGGTTTTTGAATACGCATGGAAACCTTTTTATCTAAGCCATTACGAAGAACCCGATTCAAAAAAACTTTTTGCACGAGTTCTAACTTATTTCACTTTGATTTCAGCCGCAGTATTTTTGATTACAGGCTTTTTTATTCAATATATTGTCATGATGCCTTTTATAGGAGGTAAGTTTATTAATCCCGCTTATTGGAGCGGAATGGGAATAATTCCGATAATTCTGGGCGGATACTATTTTAACGGTATGTATAATAATTTTGCCGCCGGTTTCCATATTGAAAAGAAAACTCAATATCTCCCGATTGCTATAGGTGCGGCGGCTCTTGCAAACATTCTGCTGAACTTTATATTGATACCAGTATTCGGCTATTGGGGAGCGGCTTGGGCAACACTCGGAGCTTATTTTATCAGTGCGGTTCTACTCTATTTGTTCCAACGAAAGATTTATCCTAATATTTTTGAATGGAAACGGATTGCTATTATCTTCATCACGACAATTATTATTTTCACTGCAACATCATACTTTACTTCAAATATGGAAATGAAACCTGCTTTTATAATCAGGATTGCTTCATTATTTTTATTTATAATAATTTTATGGTCGGCAGGATTCTTTAAACCTGAAGAGATCAAAGCTCTAAAAAGAATTTTCAGAATCAAACAATAGTTAAATTTTTTAAATTTTAAAAATATCAGTATGTCAAACGAACAAATCTATAACAAAAAAAAACCTTCTTATTTTCAAAACAGCCGGGAAGATATGCTTAGCTATGTCCCTCAGGATTGCAAAGTACTTTTGGATGTAGGTTGCGGAGACGGCTCTTTCGGCAAATTAGTGAAATCTGAAATGGGTGCTGAAGTTTGGGGAATAGAGCTTAACCATACTTTTGCAGAACTCGCTAAAGAAAAAATGGACAAAGTATTTCAGGGTGAGCTCCAAAATAACATCGTTTTACTACCGGAAAATAAATTTGATTGTATTTCATTCAATGATGTTCTGGAACACTTTACACAGCCTGACGAAATCCTGAAAAACATTAAAAATCTATTAAGTGAAAAAGGAGTGGTAATTGCTTCAATACCGAATGTCAGATACATAAAAAATTTAAAAGAGCTTCTTTTCGACAAGGATTGGAGATACAGAGAAGAAGGAATTTTGGACTATACTCACTATCGTTTTTTTACAAAGAAAAGTATTATCAGAATGTTCGATGAATGCGGTTATGAGATAATAAAAATTGAAGGGATAAATCCGGAAGGGAGAAAACCAATCAATTCTTTAATTAGACTAATTACTTTCGGTTTGTTATCTGACACAAAATTTATGCAATTTGCCTGTGTTGCTAAAATTAAAAAAGCTTAAACTGAAGATTTTTTTTATTACTTAATTTCTCAATTTTAAGAAAAATAAAAATAAACACAACTGCGGACAATACTCCGAACACGGCTCCTGCAAACACATCAGCCGGATAATGCACGCCATAATAAATTCGCGAAAATGAAATTAAAACTGCAAGCGAATAAAAAATATATTTGTACTCTCTTATAAAATAACTCAGAACTGTAGCTGCCGCAAATGTATTAGACGCGTGTGAACTCGGAAATGACTTACCTCCCCCGCAGGGTACCAGCAATCTTACATCCGACAAAACTTGACAGGGACGAAGCCTTCCGAAAATATCTTTTAGAAAGGCACTATTCATCTGGTCAACAAAAATAATTGTTACAATCAAAACAATGAAAGCATACTTGTGTCTTTTTTCTCCTTTCCAAATCATCCACGAAAGAAAAAAAACATATACTAATATCCAGTTCTGATTTGTTGTAATAAAAGGCATCACAAAATCAAATAAGGGATTAGCAAAACCTTTGTTAATTACATGAAAAAGCCAAATATCCAAATTGTTGATAAGTTCCATATTATCTAATTTTTCAGTATGTTAAAAATTAATACTTTTTGCATGTGGAAAACTTTATTTCCGGTTTGCAGTAATTTTTCTTAATTTTTTACTTTAGTAAGCACGATGAATGCTTGATTTATGTTGTTTTATCGTTCTGCATTTCACTTAAATTAATATTTATACGTTTATAATCAAAATTTATTAAGTTGTAACAGCTAATTTTTAGTATTTAAATCTGCTTATTCAGATGGTATTGAAAAGAAAAAAATAAACTGAAATCAGCTATTTTTATATTAAGTATTCAGCTACAACTTTAAAAAGAAATTCTACAAAATTACATAGAGGTCAACAATGAAAATTTATAGACGCTTTACAGTCGAAGGAAAAAGCCCATACGATTTGTTCCAGTATGAGCATCGGACTTCGCTTCTACGCAACCCCGACGGCTCTGTAGTCTTCGAAATGAAAGACGTAGAGGTACCTGCACAATGGTCGCAGGTTGCAACCGATATTTTAGCTCAAAAGTATTTCCGTAAAACCGGAGTTCCTCAATTAAATAAAAAGGGGAAACCTGCGGTTGATAAAAAAGGGAAACCTGTGCTGGGCGGTGAAAATTCTATTAAGCAGGTTGTTCATCGAATGGCCGGTTGCTGGCGCGACTGGGGCGAGCAGTACGGTTACTTCGATACTGTTAAAGATGCCCAGATTTTCTATGACGAAATAGCATTTATGCTGATTAACCAAATTTCGGCACCTAACTCACCTCAATGGTTCAATACGGGTTTAAAGTTTGCATATAACATAACAGGAAGCAAACAGGGACATTTTTATGTGGATCCTGATACTAATAAATTAACGGAATCAAAGGATGCTTATTCACGTCCGCAACCACATGCATGCTTTATCCAATCTATTGAAGATGACTTGCTGAACGAAGGAGGTATATTTGACCTTATTGTTCGTGAAGCCAGAATTTTTAAATTCGGAAGCGGTTCCGGAACAAACTTTTCGAATATACGCGGAGAAAAAGAGCATCTTTCCGGCGGAGGTGTATCATCCGGTCTGATGAGTTTTCTGAAGATATTTGACAGAGCTGCGGGGGCAATTAAATCAGGAGGGACAACAAGGCGTGCAGCAAAAATGGTAATTGTCGATATTGACCATCCCGATATTGAATCGTTTATCGAGTGGAAAGCTAAAGAAGAAGAAAAAGTTGCGGCTCTCGTTGCGGGTAGCAGAATCAACGGCAAGTTTCTTAGTGAAATCATGAATTCCGCAATTGAAAACGGCAGCGACAGACAGAAAAATCCAAAGTTGAATACACTAATCAAACGTGCTACTCACAGAGGTATTCCACTGAATTATATTGTTCGGGTTCTGTCTTTAGTCTCTCAGGGATACACAAATCTTCAGTTCGATGTTTTCGATACTCACTATGAACATGAAGGCTACATCACGGTCAGCGGACAAAACTCAAATAATACGGTAAGAGTTACGAATGAATTTATGCAGGCTGTAGAGCGGGACGATATGTGGGAATTGCACTGGCGAAACGGCGGAGGTGTTGCTTACAAAGTTCCCGCAAAAGACCTATGGGAAAAAATAAATCTTAACACATGGAAAAGTGCCGACCCGGGACTGCAGTTCGACACAACAATAAATGAATGGCACACCTGTACGAATTCAGGTAGAATTAATGCAAGTAACCCATGCAGCGAATATATGTTTCTGGACGATACTGCATGCAATCTTGCAAGCCTGAATCTTATGAAATTTTATGATACAAAAACCGGAAAATTTAATGTTGAAGATTTCCGTTATGCAGTTCGCCTTTGGACTATTGTGCTTGAAATATCTGTTCTGATGGCGCAGTTCCCATCGAAAAAAGTAGCTCAGCTAAGCTATGATTTCCGTACTCTCGGTCTAGGATACGCAAATTTAGGAACCCTTCTTATGGTAAACGGTATCCCCTATGATTCCAATGAAGGTCTTGCCTGGACCGGTGCTGTCTCCGCAATCATGACGGGAGAATCTTATGCAACTTCATCTGAATTAGCTAAAGAATTGAGCCCGTTCCCAAAATTTGAAGAAAATAAAGAACCGATGTTACGTGTTATACGCAATCACAGACGTGCAGCTTATAATGCCCCAGCACGTGAATACGAAGGCTTATCCATTACACCAATCGGTATCAACGCCAAGTATTGCCCCGATTATCTCTTGAAATCCGCAAGAAGTGTATGGGACAATGCACTTGTATCCGGCGAAAAATGGGGATTCAGAAATGCACAAGTTACCGTGCTTGCACCCACAGGCACAATAGGATTAATAATGGATTGCGATACTACCGGTATTGAACCTGATTTTGCCATTGTTAAATATAAAAAATTATCAGGAGGCGGATACTTCAAAATTGTGAATCAATCTATCCCGAAAGCACTATCAAAACTCGGTTACACAGCAAAGCAAATCCGCGATATTGAAAATCATTGTAAAGGACACGGCTCCCTTAAGGGCTGTCCGACAATCAACGTAGATATTCTAAAGAAAAAAGGATTCACCGACAAAAAAATTGAACTTATTGAAAAACAACTTCAAAATGTATTCGATATAAAATTTGCATTTAATAAATGGACACTCGGAGTTGATTTCTGCCGCGAAGTAGGCTTTACAATAGCACAGCTTGATTCCCCCGATTTCGATATGCTGTCGGAATTAGGATTTTCGATTGAAGATACTGAAATTGCAAACGATTTCGTATGCGGAACAATGTCTATCGAAGGCGCCCCTCATCTAAAACCTGAGCATCTTCCCGTTTTCGATACTGCAAACAAGTGCGGTAAAAAAGGAAAAAGATTTATTTCACAGATGGCTCACGTCAGAATGATGGCGGCGGCTCAACCTTTCATTACAGGTGCAATTTCCAAAACTGTAAACATGACCGTCGAATCCACAGTTGAAGACATCGGCAAAGTATATATGGAATCATGGAAATTGATGCTGAAAGCAATTGCAATTTACCGTGACGGCTCCAAATTATCTCAACCTCTAAATTCGTCTCTGTTCACTGATATTGACGAAATCGTTATGCTTGGGGACGAAGAAACACTTGATGAAACTCTGGGACCAAAAGAGCTTCAGGAACAAATTTCAGACCGTATGCAGTTTACCGAACCGATAAGAAGAAAACTGCCGAAAAAACGTACCGGATTCGTGCGGGAGGCACATGTAGGAGGTCACAAGGTGTACCTGAGAACAGGAGAATACGAAGACGGTTCTCTCGGAGAAATTTTTATTGACATGTATAAAGAAGGTGCATCATTCAAAGGTTTGCTAAATACATTTGCAGTTCTCGTTTCCAAAGCTTTACAGTATGGAATACCTCTCGAAGAACTCGTGGACTCGTTTACATTCACAAGATTCGAACCCGCAGGACCTGTAGTCGGACACGAAGCGATTAAAAATGCCACTTCAATTCTCGACTATGTTTTCCGTTCACTCGGTTATGATTATCTTAAACGTTCAGATTTCGTACATGTAAAAGCTGTTGACGAAGTTGCTCCCGATAACGGACAAGCTAAAAACGGAAACGGTCAGCCGCATACCGAAGAAATTCAACAAGTATCCGAGGATGAAATTATTTTAGATAAAGAAGAAGATTTGGAACTTGTTCCTGAATTAGTCTTGAATGAAGATTCCTTTACAAATAAAATATTAAGTTCCGGCAAAAACGGAAACGGTACTAATGCAAAAATGCGTTCAAGCTATGCAAAGCAAATCGGCTATACCGGCGAACAATGCGAAAAATGCGGCTCTATCAGAGTGAAACGTAACGGCAGTTGCACTGTTTGCGAAGACTGCGGAGCTACAACAGGTTGTTCTTAAGAAAATAATTTAATATTAACTTAGACTGTCTTATAAGTAAAAAAACTTTTAAGACAGTTTTTTTTTAAAGTTTATGTAATTTTTCATACAGCATTGTCAATGCACGACCTACTGCAATTTCTCTGTTCACAGCCCTGTCGTTGCCAAATACAAATTTCCTCGCTTTAACTGATGTTTTATCTGCGAGTGCAATCCATACAGTTCCCACTGGCTTTTCGGGACTACCTCCCGTCGGACCGGCTATTCCGGTTACACCGATACCAAAATCAGTATTGAAAATTTTTCGGATATTTACCGCTAACTCAACTGCAGTTTCTTCACTGACGGCACCGAAATTATCAATAGTTTCAGGTTTAACATTTACCTGACTAATTTTCACATCGTTGCTATATGCAATAATTCCGCCGAAAAAGTATTCGGAGCTACCCGGATTATCTGTAAAAGCCGCACCGAGCATACCGCCTGTGCAGGACTCTGCTACCGCAACGGTTTTTTTCTTATCAATTAGCATTTTCCCGATAGCAGAACTAAGGGATTCGTCACCGTAACCGTAAACATAGTCCCCGGCTTTACTCTTCAAAAATTCTTCCAATTCCGATATTCTCTTCTGAGCTTTAAGCATATCAGGAGCTTCTACTCCTAATCTTAGTCTGACGCCACGGTATGAAGGCAAAAATGCAAGCGTTTCACCGGCTTTTAGAAATTGTGATGGTTCGCCGATTAAATCAGCAAGCATTGATTCGGGTATTCCCGCTGTCTGAAAAGTTTTAAACAGCATTACATCGCTTTTCCTGTCCCGGATTAATTCTTTTACAAATGGAATAACTCCAGTTGTCATGATATTTTTCATTTCTGCAGGAACACCGGGTAAAGAAATTACATATTTTCCATCTTTCTCGAATAGCATACCGGATGCCGACCCGACTTCATTCCGTAGAATTTTGCATTTCGATGGAAGCCAAGCCATTGATTGATTCCGTTCGCTGAACTGAAAGCCTCTCCTCTTATAAAGTTCCTTTAGGTATTCATAGACTTCATTATTGAGAACAAGTTTATCATCAAAAAATTCGCAGAGCACTTCCTTGCTTATATCATCATGAGTGGGACCGAGACCGCCTGTTGTAATAACTAAATCTGATACTGACATCAGCGATTCAAGTTCGGAAA
>JBAYGQ010000066.1:0-8582 GCA_041666585.1 Bacteroidota bacterium | reverse complement strand
TATTAATGACCAACTCACGAGGCATCATGACTGATTCCGGAACCGAAGTAGAAGAAGCTTGCATATTAAATATTCCCTCAATTCAAATGAGACAATCCACCGAGAGACCACAAGTCTACGATGTAGGAGCTTCCGTAAAATTTGACCCTATGAATAGCAAGAAGTACCCTGCGATAAAAACATTTGAAAAGATTGAGAAACTAAAAAATCGGATATGGAAACACCCGTTTGGAGACGGCAAAGCATCCGTTAGAATAGCAGAAGACATTATAAAAAGGGTAATTAATAATCAGCTTAATGGTCATTTGCCCTCAAAATACCATTATTCCGTTTCCAAATCTTATCGTGAGGATAGTTTATAGAAGAATATGAAAAAATCCATTACAGGCAATAAGTACGTTTTAGTTATAGGGGGAGCCGGCTATATTGGTACCCATGTGGTTGAACAATTATTAATCAGAAATTATCGAGTAAGAATTTTTGACCAGTTTGTTTTCGGTCTTCACGACATATCAGATCTTCTTAATAATCCTAATCTTGATATAGTCCGAGGAGATATTAGCCGCCTGAATGAATTAATAAAAGCTTTTAAAGACATCCAGACAGTTGTACACCTGGCTGGACTTGTTGGAGATCCTGCTTGTGCGATTGACAAAGAATTCACAATCCATACAAACATCGCTTCTACCAGTATAATAAAGGACGTATCTAAAACTTTCAGTATTTCACGCTTTATCTTCGCATCCAGTTGTTCTGTATATGGATCCTCTGAGAAAAAAGTTAATGAAACTAGTAAATTAAATCCTGTCTCCTTATATGCAAAAACAAAAATCGACTCAGAGAATCAACTGTTAAATGACCACGATCGAAATTTCCACCCAGTGATATTACGCTTCGCAACGGCATTCGGACATTCAAGGAGACCAAGATTTGATTTAATCACTAACTATTTTTCGGCCCAAGCATACAACGAAGGTATAGTCACGGTAACAGGCAGCAAACAATGGAGACCGTTTATACACGCCAGAGATCTTGCTTTAGCAATAGTAAAAACGATTGAAGCACCAGAGAATATTGTTAATAGACAAATAATTAACGTCGGCGACGAACGATTAAACGCCACTATCGGAGACCTGGCTCAAAAAGTTATTACAGTTATTCCGATTACTAAAAATGGTACAAAAACCAAAATTATCACTAAAATCGATACCGGAGACAAAAGGAATTATTTTGTTTCTTTTGAAAAAATTAAGCGGGTCTTAGGATTTAAGTCTACAATATCCATCGAGGATGGAATTCGGGAAATTTACAACAATTTTAAAAACGGCATTTACCCTAGGAGTTTTAGAGATCCTCGATATATTAACTCCGAAATGACAAAATTATTACGTGAAGAATATAAATCTCTGTCTAAAGTAGCTAAGTTATCAAAGTAATTGCTATAAGTCATATTTTCTCTTTTTAATGAATAATATTTTCGTTAATTATATCTTTATATATTTGAATCATTTTTTTCTTAACAACATCAGAACATAGTCGTGAAAAAACTATTTTTTTATTGATTTTTGAAGCTCTATCGATGAAATTGTCGTTGGAAAGCGCCATATTTATCGAATACGCATATTTCTTTATATCCCCTGAATCCACGAGTAAACCATTTTCTCTATTTTTAATCCAATCTTGAAGAGAAAAGAGATTTGAATGTATTGGAAAAGCTCCTAATGAAATAGACTCAACTAATGTGTTCGGTAACCCATCATTAATTGTATCTGCTATAAATATTTTCGTCTTACCCATTAATTCCAATAATTTAGTATAAGGCAATCCTGACAAACAAATAATATTTATTCCTTTTACTTTTAGTTTACTGGCTTCGTGAGTGATATTTTTCCCTGCCTGGATAACGATCACTTGGTAACCGTTAAGTTTGTGTTTGCATAACAATAAAGCTTTCATAATGGTCATTGCTCTCCCAATTGGATCTCCATCAATATAGTCTCTGCCCTTAACTATAATTATCCTTCTTTTCGATACGCTCCCTTTTTTACAATATCTATCTATCGTTTTTAACGATAAACCGCCACCACCTGGAAAATATCCTAAGAATTTACCTTTAAATCCGAATTTTATTGCCAATTCTTTGTCCCTCTGACACTCTGCGATCTGAAAATCGACCCTCTTAAGCATCTGTTTTACTTTAGCTAGATTATCGTCTGATAATTGAGCAAAATAGTCTAAATCTGCACCCCAAGTAGAATAAATCCACGGTATCTGATTATATTTTCTATTTCTTTTCAACGTCTCCATAAGCGGTAAACATATATTTGACCCATTAACATATAAACCGAGGGAATGAATAATATCAGGTTTATAGTTATTAATTAGGTAAGATAAATATGAATTATGTTTTTCTTTGAAATAATTAGGAGCAATCTTGAATCCGCAGTGGAAAAGTACTTTTTGAAAAATAATATTCGATGGATAACCCAATGTATTTATGTATTGGGTTTTACCAGTTGGTTTAGAGTGAATATTGGGAAGATACAATATTCCACAATTCAATAAATCATTTACACCATAACTAGGCGCTAGACTCTGATAAATTGTGATGTTCAGACCTGACTCTTTAAACAAGTTAATCCACTTAATTGCATGAATACTAGTTAATTCCGCTATGAAAAGGATTTTCATTAAGCTTTTCCTAACCTAAATCCTTTATTGTATTGATCTAAAATCTCTTTAAATGCCTCTTCTAATGATCTTATCGGTTTCCAGGTAATAAGCCTCTGAATTTTATTTATATCCGCTAACTGGGATTTTCTATCAAATCTCCTCTTTAAATCAGGATCTGAATTGGCGATTATTTTCCGCGACAGTATTTTTGACAGCAGATTCACAACATCTTCTACAGAATACTCCTTCCCAGATCCAACATTTACTATTTCAAAGTTACCTTGTATCTTAACCTTTGATAAAAGGTAAATTGCGTCAACCACGTCTAAAACATGTATATAGTCCCTACGTGGACTTAAATTTCCTAAGCGTATTGTTGTTTTTCCTTTCCAAATTTGTTCCAAAATATCTGGAATTAAATGTTTATTCGTTTCATTGGTTCCTACCGTATTGAACAAACGTACTATTATAGAGGCACATTTAGTTCTTTTTGAAAATATTTTTATTAGATCTTCCGCACATTTCTTACTTAAGCCATATATATTTTGAGGGTCAATTGCAGATAATTCATTCAGTGGCGCATTCGTCTCACTATATATAGCGCCTGTTGAAGTAAAAATTAATCTTTTTACCTCAGATTTTGCGCATTCGTTAAGTACGTTCTGAACTCCCTCGATATTAGTACGCAACGTAAGTACAGGATTTTGGTCGCAAGTTGGAATATGGTGAATTGCCGCAAGATGAATGACCGTATCAGGATTTGATCTTTTAAAAGCCTCATTTAAATCCTTGTGATTCAGAATATCGCACTGGATAATTTCTAGATTAGGCTTCGATGAATAATATTTTAAAAACTCTATTTTACCAGCCGATAAATTGTCCACTACTACAACGTCTTCATTTTTAGAAACTAATTTCTTAACCAAATGAGATCCGATAAATCCGCAACCGCCGATTACTAAATATTTTTTCTTCATATCTTTCTTATAATTTTTGCCGGGTTTCCTGCCACCAATGCATGAGATGGTACATCATTTACTACAACGCTGCCTGCACCTATAACTGAATTATTACCAATATGAACTCCCTTCAATATAGAGACATTAAATCCAATCCACACTTTGTCATAAATAATAACTGGCTTTATTGCAACATGAGACCAATCTTTATTTTTAATAAAATTGCTTTTGTTATTCTTATAGTCTTTATAACATCGTTCAACATCTTTATCACGATACTTCCAGTAAAGAGAGTGCGAATCGTTATCTATGATCGTAATACCCCAAGCCATCAGCACATCGTCCCCTACTTCAATTAATTCAGCGCAATTAAAATGAACTGATCCGATTTGACAACGTTTGCCAATTTTTATTTTGGCTTCTGACCGAACCAGACTAAAATTGGAAAAGATATGTGAATATTCACCGATTTCGAGAAAATTTTTCTTCTTTTGCGGCAAATTGAAGATCGTCAAGGTAGAAGAAGGATCTATTATTGCAGTTTTATTTATTTTAAGATAATCCTTATACTTATCCCAAGGATTCTGTTTGAAACCCGTTTGTAAAACAACTGTCGTAAGGCGTCGAAAAAAATCAAAGATAATCTTCATGGGGTATATAATATACTTTTTTCATCCCAGGTGTCTAATTTTTTAAATGTTTCACTATATAAATCTATGGCGTTAATAAAATGATTCCACGCCCAACGGTTAACCCATTTTTTAACAAATTTAATATCCATTGGCTGAATTACATCAATATCATATAAGTATTTTAAGGATATATAAGGGTATGCTATTGATATAACGGTACATTTATTAACAAGTTTTTTCCAAATTTCTATCGGGTACCTAGCGTATTTGTTGCTGATTTTAAAAATTTTATACTTATCGTTCATATTTTTTACTATAGCGGAATACCTATCGTAGGTTTCACCTGGATGAGGTTTCAACAATATAACAGAACCTCTTTTACAATATTTTTCAATTATTTCACAATACATACTGATATCTTTATCTTTGTCTACATATCCCCCTTCAGACATATTTTCTGTCAATAACAAATATAATTTAGAGCCATTATGTTTTATTAATATTTTTTCAACATATCTAGAAAATTGTTTATCTGATTTAATACACTTTTCTACAACACTAATCGTTTTTTTCTTGCCGCATACGAGCAAAGGAATATCATTAAAATATCTTCCTGACTGGTCTATCGGAAGAATCAACACTGCCTGATCGATATGATAAGGGATATTCTTTATTAGTAATGGTTTAAATAAATCCATCAATCTCGCTATATGAATTTTCAATTTCAAAATTATATTTCCAGATTCTCTATATGGGGAAAAGTTTGAAAAATATTCCTTTTTTTTAAAAACGGCGCCCAAGGCATCTCCATAGCATATTTTTTTGGCAGTAGGGTATTTTGCAAACAGAACAGGACTCGTATTTTCCATCAAATCATGAGAAAAATATATTTCGTCATATAGAGTGTTTATGTTTTGTTCTTTCGCCTTAATAAAACAACGAATAGTATAGGGAAATTGTTGCGTTAATCTATTAACTACCTCAAATATGTCAAAAGTTGCCGCTTCTGATCCCGGCCACTCTACACACATCGAAACCTCTACATTGAGCCTCGGATGAATTGTTTCTATAGCCGTAAGTCCTGCAATTACTCCAACCGGATTCATAATATGAACAAGACACTTGATCTTTTTCATGCTGTTTTCGTTTTTTGCTCAATCAACCTGTTTAATGTGTTTAAAACTCTTTCTCCTGATTTTCCGTCCATCATCCCCCATTCTTTTACATATAATTTCTGTTTATTTCTAATTGTTGAAATATAACTCTTATTTTCATTTATTTTCTTCAGTTCATTTAAAAAATCCCTTTTATTTTCTATTGTTATTACTCCATTAATATTGTCATAATCATTATAATTATATTTATATAGATCGTAATTTATCACCGGGATTCCGCAAGCTATCGCCCATCGGATTGTTGCTGAAGCACTTGCGATGTATAAGTCGCATAAAGGAATAAGTTCAACAATATCGTTTCTAACGATTTTAATTTTATAATTATAAAGATATCCCAATATTTTTCTATCAATATTTGGATGCAAATTATAAATAACATTGTATTTTTTAAGTTTACTTAAAGAATCGATTAATAATTCTATGAAATGTGCATAATCTGAATAATCAGAAGGAATTTTTTCTGGCAATGATGGGGTAAGCATACATAAAATAATGGGTTTATTATCCAGATGCAATTTTTTTTTCAGAATTAACTTCAATCTAAGTGATGCCTTATTAAGGTTATATAGCATATCGTCACTGATTGATCCAGTTAATAATAACTTTCTAGGTTCTAGGCCATTATCAAGATAATATTTCATCATATGCGGACTCTCAACTGCGATCAAGTTGTTAAAACCACTATTCACGAACCAAGGGCGAGGTGATGCTAGTTTTAATATTTCCAAAATAAGTATTTGCCAATAAGCCAATAAAATTAACCTTCTCTTTTTGTAGATATATAACCATTGAGGGAAAAAATGCGTTACAACTCTATCCATATAACTTTTGACTTCGTTTGAATAATAAAAAATCTCGGCAAATTCCGTCTCGTTAGCAATAGTGTAAGGGATTATTACGGACGGTATCGATAGATTACGAGCGATTTTTGTGATAATACTAGATCCGTAAATAGTATTTTCTTCGGGAAGAATGATAAGTGATGGTTTTGATTTATTGAGTATTTCTTTGTAACTATTTATCTTTTTTATCAGTTTCAAATAATAACTGAGTATGTTAATACTTGTTGACGAAAAATTATATACATCTCTTAGAAGTATTTTTTCTTTAGAAAATTGAATTATATTATTTTTTAACTTTGATAAAATATTTCTTTCACTTGAGTTGTTGACCGTTATACTATGCTGATTATTACTTCCCTTGTTATTAGTACTAATAATACGAATAGCCTCTTTTTCGCACATCTTTTTATAGTCATCGTTGATCCTATTGTATTCTTCGTTGAATAAAAATATTGATTTATATGCTTTTTCTTTATTCAAATATTTCGCTAATCTAAACAGTTCGGGGAAATGACTATTGATATTAATGACAAAAAGCACGGTATTAGAATGCGGCATAGGGGTAATGCATATTATTTTGTTAATTTCTCTAATAAGTGAAGAATTCTTTCTCCCGATTTCCCGTCAAGTATACCCCAATCTTTCATATTAGACTTCTGAAGATTAACCATTTCATTATAAAATTCATTATCTTGTGTAACTTTCCGTAAGTATTTGAGAAAATCATTTTTTCTCTCGATTGTAATCACGCCTTTAGCTGAATCGTAATCATGATAACGATAACGATATACATCGTAATTAATCACTGGCTTGCCACAAACAATTGCCCATTGAATCGTAGAGGATATACTGGCTATAAAGATATCACACAAGGGAATTAGATTTATTATGTTCTCATCAATAATCTTGATTTTCCATTTTCTTCTTAATTGGACCTTATACTCTGAAGGAACTGAAGGGTGCATACTTATTAGAAGGTTATAATTTATTACCTTCTTCAAATTGTTTAACAAAAAGAATACCAATTTGTCATATGTTTTGAACTCGCATTCAGCTCTTCTCCCAGCTTCATCTAATTCATCATACGGAAAAGCTACCAAAAGAATCGGCTTTTTTTTATTTAAAGAATATTTATAATTGTACTTTTTACGTCGTTCTTCAATATTCTGAAGATGCTCAAATAATGTATCGTCTGCTATTGAACCAGTTAGATACAGTCGATTTTCCTCCAATTTCTCCTTTTTACAGTATCTGTACAGAAATTCACTCTCTAAAGCAATTGCGTCCGCATCTCCACTATGTAATACCCATGGTGATGAAGGAGCCAATCCAAACCATTCTTTTGCCAAAACCTGATCGACAGATAATCGAATCAATTGTTTTGAGTTATGGGTATACACCCATTTAGGATACAACTTCCCTACTAAATAGTTTGATATTCTGTCTGTGCTGTATCTTGAGTCATGCAATAAATATTCTGCGGGCTCACGAGGACCTGCCATCCACTGAGGAATAACAACAACGGGAATATTTTTGGTATGGGAAATCTTCACAAAAATTGCCGTATCGTAATTCACGTTATCAGCAGCCAGAATTATTATTTTAGGTTTATATTTCTCAATAAGATTATTAACAGAAATTAAATTATTTCGGTAACTCAAAAAAGTCATATATAGTCTATTTGAAAACAATTTCAGTAATTTGATTAGAATAAAGGTAAACGCCGGCAAAAAAGAGTCATTTGAGGAAACGGGTAGTTTTAGCTTATGGATAACCAATATTTTCTCATGGTTAAGAATACTAATATCCTTGTTGGCCGTAGGATATGCTAAATTGTCACCGGAGAAGTAAAAAATTGGGTTATATTTACGGTTCTGTTTCAGGAATTTTGCAACTTCATATAAACCTGAAAAGTATGTACTTGTGTTTACTACAAATAAGGCTTTTTTGTTCAACAATTTTTGTTTGCTTTTCTGGTCAACCGATAATCGTTTCATCTTTCTGATTCGTTACTTATTATTTTTTTATATAAACCGGTCATCCTTCCTGTAGTATGACCGTCTAATTTACCCCAATATGATGAAGATTTTTGTTGGAGTTTCAAAATAGTATTGTAATAGTTTCGATTATAGGCTAAGAGTTTTAGTTTTCTTTCAAACGACCGAGTATTTTCAACTTTGATAACCCCATGAACTTTATCATAATCGGTATACCCAAAACGATAAACGTCATAGTTCAGAACGGGTTTACCGCATGCAATTGCCCATCTGATCACACTGGAAACACTAGCAACAAATATGT
>JBAYGQ010000065.1:0-8590 GCA_041666585.1 Bacteroidota bacterium | reverse complement strand
TCCCTGAAGTCTTTCACCCTGATAGAATGCCTCTCCTTCTCCCATCATTAAGAGCGCAATCTGAGACATGGGAGCTAAATCCCCGCATGCGCCGACAGAGCCTTTTTCGCAAACTACAGGCGTTACTCCCTTGTTGAGCATATCAATTAAAGTCTGCGTGATTTCAGGTCTGCAACCTGAATTTCCGTGAGCATGAACATTTGCTCTCGCCGCCATAGCGGCTCTTACAAATTCTTCTCTTACAGGTTCACCGATTCCCGCAGAATGATTATAGATTAAATATTTTTGAAATTCTTTTATCTGCTCGTCATTCAGAACGATTTCTGAGAACTCTCCGATTCCTGTATTTACACCGTACATAATTTCCCTAGCTTCTATTTTTTCTTCGAGCATAGCACGGCATTTTTTAATTTTTTCTACAGAATGGGGGGGAAGTTCAACTTTTTCATTGTGTCTTGCTATTTTTACTAACTTTTCGACAGTCAGACCAAAACCTTCAATCGCTATTGTCATAATAATACTTCCTAATGTTTTTGATTATTTCTACAAATCTTATAACTTCAAATAATGGATAAATTTTCACTAAGCCATTAAACTGCAGATTGCTGCAACGTTTATCATATCGTCAACACTACATCCGCGGGATAAATCGCAAAACGGTTTACGAAGTCCCTGCACAATCGGACCTACAGCCTCTGCACCTGCAAGTCTTTCGGTAAGCTTATAACCTATATTTCCCGCATCAAGGTCGGGAAAAATCAATACATTAGCTTTGCCTGCAACAGGAGAACCTTTGCATTTTCTTTCACCGATTGAAGTAACTAAAGCCGCGTCTGCCTGCATTTCGCCGTCTGATAATAGTTCAGGGGCTTTTTCTTTCAGGATCTTAGTGGCATTTTGTACTTTTTCTACATGAGGATGTATTGCACTTCCTTTTGTTGAAAAAGAAAGCATTGCTACCCTTGGTTCTTCGCCTGTTACAGCCTGAAAGTTCTTTGCCGATGATAAGGCTATATCAGCAAGCTGTACATCAGTAGGGTCAGGATTTACAGCACAATCCGCAAAACAAAGTAATTTGTCCTGAAAAACCATAATAAAATAACTACTAACTATAGAGATGCCTTCTGCAACACCTACAGTATGAATAGCTGCACGAATTACATCTCCTGTAGAGGATACGTTACCTCCGACAACAACTTTCACTCTGTTTGTTTCAAGAAGCAGACCCGCAAAATATAAAGGTTGTAGTACCGCATCTTTTGCTTGCTCGTTAGTTAAACCTTTAGATTTTCTCTTTTCGAAAAGTATATTTGCAAACTCATCATGCAACATAGAGTTTGCAGGGTCAATTATTTCAATACCTGAAATATCCAATTTGTTTATTTCAACCAAAGTATTAATATCTTGCTTATTACCTACTAAAACCGGAACGGCAATTTTATTTTCTTTTAAAAATAAGGCTGTCTGAATAGTTCTTATATCATCTGCATCCGGAAAGGCTACCGATAGACATAGCTTTGCTGCTTTTGCTCTCATTTTATCCGTAAACTTTTGCTGAATCATTTAATCCTCACTTACATTTTATTACATACATTATTATTACTAAAAATATCATTACCAAATTCTGGGAACATTCAATACTACTCTTAATGTATCACGTGCTAAAATCAATTCTTCATTGGTTGGAATAACATAAACATCAACCTTGCAATTATCTGTACTGATTTTCATTTCTTTGCCTCCAAAGGCTTGTTTATTTAAATTATCGTCAATTTCTATACCCAAAAATTCTAAATTTTCGCAGATTTTCTTACGAATTTGAACTGCATTTTCACCGATACCGCCTGCAAAACACACTGCATCTGCACCATTCATACCTGCAAGATAAGCACCTATATATTTTTTTACTTTAATGCAAAACATATCAACTGCAAGAATAGCACGTCTGTCCTGATGCTCTTCTATTTCAGCAAGCAAATCTCTCATATCATTTGTTAATCCGGATATACCCATTACGCCTGAACGTTTGTTTAAGACCGAGAAAACTTCGTCTATCGATGTACCTTCCTGATGCATTAAATATTCAATAACAGTTGGGTCAATATCTCCGCATCTTGTTCCCATCATTAAACCTTCGAGAGGTGTCATACCCATCGAGGTATCTTGAGACATTCCACCTTTAATTGCACATGCCGAAGAACCGTTTCCTAAATGAAGAGTGATAATATTAGTATCTTCACGTTCTTTACCTGTTAATTTTCTATATCGATAAGAGATATATCTGTGAGACGTACCGTGGAATCCGTATTTTCTTACTTTAAAACGACGGTAAATCTGATAGGGAATAGCATAAAGATAAGAAGTTTCCGGCATTGTTGAATGAAATGAAGTATCGAATACAGCAACCTGAGGAACGGATGGTCCGAATAATTCGCGTGCCGCATAAATACCTTTTAAATTTGCCGGATTATGAAGAGGAGCTATATCAATACAATCCTCAATACCGCTAATCACATCATTATCAATCCGAACGGATTTTTTAAACCTTTCGGCTCCATGCACACATCTATGACCGACAGCATGAATATCCTCCAAAGAAATAATTCCCGGAATTGCCGTTTCAGGATCTGTTATCCATTTAATTACATAATTCAAAGCTGCTTTGTGGTCTCTAAGCGGTAAAGCCTGTTTCAAAGTTTGCTTCCCTTCAGCGTGCATAGAAATAATTGCCTGGCTACCGACTCTTTCGATTATGCCTTTAGCAAGCATTTTGTCAGTATCATTATTAATGTGGTCAAGGTCAGTTTCAATTATCTGAAACTTTAAAGATGAGCTACCACAGTTCAATACAAAAATATTCATTTTTAAAATCCTTTTTTATTAGAAAAAAATAATCGTAACATTATTTATTATATAAAACATCAAAATTACAGAAAATATCTCATTTAATAAAGTTAGTTCTTTCAAAATAAAAAATGATTTTAAAACTAAGTAATTCTTTATTTTTGCGTTATATTTACTTGCCGTTTTTTTTATTTAAGAAAAATAATATTTTTTAATAATAATACTTATACATTTTTATGATTAATAAGAACGAGTTCTTAGAAAAAATTAATAACAGAATTCTTCTTTTCGACGGTGGAATGGGGACAGAACTGTATAACAGAGGAGTGTTCATTAACCGATGCTTCGAAGAATTAAATTTAACTAATCCTTCTTTAGTACAACAGGTTCACGAAGATTATATAAACGCAGGAGCGGATATAATTGAAACCAATACTTATGGTGCTAACAGGATAAAACTTGGAAAGCATCAATTAGCCGATAAATTATATGAAATAAATTCTGGGGGAGCAAAATTAGCTAA
The DNA here is from genome assembly GCA_041666585.1 of Bacteroidota bacterium. Taxonomy (GTDB): domain Bacteria; phylum Bacteroidota; class Ignavibacteria; order Kapaibacteriales; family UBA2268; genus JBAYGQ01. The sequence continues at coordinate 5,223 of JBAYGQ010000065.1, read as the reverse complement.
AAGTATTGCTATCGGAAATGTGCTTGTAGCAGGTGCGGTTGGACCGCTGGGGATAAGAATTGAACCTTTGGGACCTATTTCAAAAGAAGAAACAAAGAATTTTTTCAAAGAACAAATAATCGCTCTGATTGACGGAGGTGTTGATTTAATTATTCTTGAAACTTTTATTTATCCTAATGAATTGATTGAAGCGGTTAATGCGGTACGTGAACTTTCGGATTTGCCTGTGATAGCCCAAATGACAATTGATGAAGATGCATCATCTCTGACAGGTGCCTCCCCTGAACAAATGATAAAAGAACTTGAACACTCCGGAGCGGATGTAATCGGTGTGAATTGTACTGTTGGACCTCAGGTTATGCTAAATTGGCTTGAACAAGCAAGAGAACATACATCTTTCCCGATTTCAATAATGCCAAATGCAGGAAAACCCAAAAATATTGACGGCAGAAATATTTATCTTGCCTCACCGGAGTACTTGGGAGAATATGCAAAATATTATATTCAGAGCGGAGCAAACATCATCGGGGGATGCTGTGGTACAGGTCCTGAACATATTAAAAAGATGAGAAATGCTATAAATGCTTTACAACCCGGATTTAAAAAAAATAAAATTGAATTAGTAAAAATAAAAGAAGATTCTAGCGTAGTTTTAATACCACAGGAAAAAAAATCAAGACTTGCAAGGAGAATTAACGACGGACATTTTGTAAAGTTTGTAGAACTACTCGCTCCACACGGTGTTTCGGCTCAAAACGAAATAGAAAAAGCTCGTGATATGAACTATTATGGTATTGATGTTATCAATATCCCTGACGGACCTCGTGCAAGTGCCAGAATGTCAGCTTTGTCGCTTGCAATTCAATTACAACGGGAAGTCGGAATTGAAACCGTCCTGCATTATGTCTGCAGAGACAGAAACGTTATTGGTATTCAGTCTGACCTTCTGGGAGCCTATGCATTAGGCATTAAGAACATTCTTGCAATTACCGGAGACCCGCCCAAATTAGGTAATTATCCCGATGCTACAGCAGTTTTTGATGTTGATGCCATAGGTTTGGTAAATATCTTAAACTTACTCAACCATGGCTCAGATATTGCAGGTAATCCGATTGGCAGTCCTACGGGTTTCTATATCGGTGTGGGTGCTAATCCAGGTGCTATTAATCTGGATGAAGAACTACGCCGGCTTGACTGGAAAATTGATGCAGGAGCTGAGTATATAGTTACACAGCCCGTTTTTGATATTTCAACTTTTGAAAAATTTTATCGAAGAATAGAACATCTTAAAATACCAGTTATTGCCGGCATTTGGCCCCTGACTTCAATTAGGAACGCCGAATTTATGAACAATGAAATTCCCGGTTGCCATGTCCCTGATGATATAATGGAAAAACTTAGAAAAGTACAGGACAATAAAGAAGCAAGCAGGGTAGAAGGTATTGATATTGCGAGAGATATACTGCGTCAATTAACAGATAGTATTAAGGGAGTTCAGATTTCGGCTCCATTCGGAAGGACAGAAACAGTTATAGAAGTTTTAGAAGGCTTTGATTTTGCTTAATCTCTATTTATTATAACTTTATATGGAAGTTGTATGGATAAACCATCTAACATGAATGGAGAAAGTTCGGTATCAAAAGGTTCTCAGTCAGAAAATATCGCTTGCGATTTTTTAGTAGCAAAAGGATATAAGATAATTAAAAAAAATTTTCACTTTGGCAAAACCGGCGAAATTGATATTATTGCCGAAGATAAAGGAGTACTAGTGTTTTGTGAAGTTAAATCAAAGTATAAAGATGCTTTCGGCAATCCGCTTGAATGGATAACTCCAAAGAAACAATTCAAAATCAGAAAAGTGGCTGAAGGTTATTTATATGTAAACAAAATTGTAGATAAAGACTGCAGGCTTGATGTCATTGTAATAGATTTTACGGTTAATCCATTTAAAATTGAACATTTAATTAATGCCTTCTAAAAATCAATAAAGCAAGGCGAACACCTTGCTTTATCTATAGATTGCATTTATTAGCTAAAACTTTATTTATTATATACTTTTTCTGTGAAAATTTTGGGAACATATTTTTCAACTAAGTATAAGCTCCCAAACAAGACTCCGCAAAATGCCAAATCACCGATAACTGAATACCTGAAAAAAGGAATTGCCATTGTGTAACTTTTGATTAATCCTTCAAAAGTAGGAGGATACCAACCTGCAAGCCATACTCCGAAATTTGTTACAAGGAAGAAAATAATTGAGGATAGTAAAGATGCACCGGCAACTCTTACGAAACTTGTCTTTTTAAGCATTACAATACCCAAAAGAGCAGAGAGAACGACTCCGATATAAACAAACAGCATTGTGTTGTGCATTCCGATAATAAGGTCGCTTAAAAGCATAATTAATAAAGGAACAGAAAAAGCAAGCCGCTTATCAGTGAAAAAAGCCGCTCCGAAAAGAGCAATAGCGGTTATAGGGGAAACATTAGGTATATGATAAATTAATCTTGATACCAAAGCAAAAAAGATTAATCCGATAATGACAAGGTTTTTTGGACTAAATAGGCTTTTCATAAGAAATCCTCAATTTTAAAATTATTTATTACAAAAATAAAAAAAAATAAATATAAAACACAATTAAGGGGATAGTAATCAGTAAAGTTTAATCTTAATTAGTTTACATAATATAGATTATATTACAATTATTATCTATCGGATTATCACATATATTATAGTATTTCAAATAGATAAGCAATTTATCGAATATAAAGTATATGATATTAATAGAATCATTAAAAGGCTATTCTGAAATAGCCTCTTAATTTTTTTTTAAATTATAGAAGTGTTATTGTTCTTTTTTTGTAAAAAAAGATAAAAAAACACTTATAGCTTTTTGCGTAGCAGAAACATAATTTACAGCCTGCAAAATCGGTGGTGCAATTTTATAATACAGTTCGTTTGCAAGCGATTTAAATGGCTTAAAGATATCAAATACTTCATTGAAATCATCTTCTATACATTTTGTTGTTTCTGCTATCTGTTTAGTTGTTTCATCCATTAAATTCAGGGAAACAATCATTTTGTTTTTCAGTTCATCAACATCTTTTGATATTTTCCCCATTGCTGAAGATGTATCTTCAAACAATCTTTTTAATGAGCTGAGAGAAACAATCGCATAAATTGCCAATATAATAAATACTATTAATGCCGCAATTGCGACTGAAGTTAAGGCTATATCCATAATCGTATCCTTATAAAAGTGAAACTAAAGCTTTTCGTTTGAATTAGCATTTAATTCACTTCTGAAAGCTTCTGCACCTGCAGCGACTGCACTTTTCGCGGTAGTGGCTTTATTTCTTGCTTCTTTCATAACGTACTCAGCATTCGAGATTAAATCGTCTGCCTGTTTACGGGCTGACTCGACAATGTGCTGAGCCTTCATTCTGCCTTCGTTTACTGTATTCTGTACTGAAGCACCGACGTGGGATTCAACATTTTTCCAGTAGTCTGAGGCTTTGTCGTAAAGTTCATTAGATACTTCTGCAATGTCGCGTCTTAATTCGACACCCGGTTTTGGAGCAAACAATAATGCTGTTATGGCTCCAACCGCTCCGCCGATTATGGCGCCTGCTATCAAGCCTTTGCTAAAGCTTGAATCATTCTGTTGTTGTTGAGACATGGTCTTTCTCCTTATGAATAATTTACCAGCTTTCGGGTAATGTGATTGATTTATTTTGAGCTAATAATATTTTTTCAATAATTTCTCTTATCGCTCCTTTACCACCCTTTTCAGTACAAATATAATCTGCGGCTTCTTTTACATTAATCACTGAATCAGCAGGACATGCTCCGACTCCTGCGGCTTTGATTGCCTGCAAATCGTTTACATCGTCTCCGATATATAATATGTTTTCCATCAAAAGAGTTAATTTTTCCGCCAAATCTTCAAGGTCTTTCTTCTTATTTCTTGAACCCATTATCTGATGTTCAATTTTCAGTTTCTTGGCTCTCGCCGTTACAATCGGTGAACTTTCACTTGTCAGAATCGCTGTTTCAATTTGACCTTGTCTCAGTAATTCTATTCCCATTCCGTCTCTAATAGAAAATTTTTTAAGCTCTTCCCCGTTTTTTGAATAATACACTTTTGCATTTGTCATTGTGCCGTCAACATCCATTACGAGCAGTTTGATTTTTGCTAATTTTTGATTTAATATTTCATTGTCCATTGAACTTTTTTTAAGTTTGTATTTTAAGTCTCAAATTTAAAATGCAAAATAATAAAATTTCCTTTCTATTTTAAATGACGGCACTATTTTAAAAAAGTTTTAAATTATTTTTTTATGCACACTGAATATTTAAATTTACATATCGGGATTAAAGAAGAATTTTTCGATTTTGCTATAGCCAGACTTACTACCTTCCCTATAAAAGGGATTGAAGAAAAGTATGACGAATTAGTAATTACTTTTTTATTTTCTGACTGGACGGAAAGATTTAAGGAAAATTTACTTAATAATATCAGGTTCGTTTACCCGGAAGTCAAAATTATTAAAGAAGAAAAGCTTCCTGATAAAAACTGGAATGAAGAATGGGAAAAAAATGTTCAGTCTGTCAAAGTTAACAATAGAATTTCAATTGCTCCACTTTGGAAAATCGAAGAAGTGAAAAGCGAATTTTCAATTATTATTAATCCGAAAATGTCCTTCGGAACAGGTGAACATGCAACTACACGCCTCTGTTGTAAGCTTCTTGAAAATGTAGTAAGCAAAGACTCTTTCTGGATAGATGCCGGTACGGGTACCGGAGTTCTGGCAATATTGGAAGTAATGCTTGGTGCCAATCGGGTTCTTGCATTCGACAATAACGAATGGTCTATCGAAAATGCGAAAGAAAATTTTTTGCTTAATAATGCCTCAGACAAAATTAAATTATTAACCGCAGACATTGATAATTTAAGCTTTCCGAAATGCGACGGGATATCTGCTAATCTTTTCTTTCACTTGTTAGTAGCGTCTTTTGACATATTTTACTCAGCATTAAAAGAAACATCAGGAGATTTGATTGTATCCGGAGTAATGAAATATGATTACGACGACTTGATTACGTCTGCTGTTAAAAGTGGTTTTTATGTAAATCAATCAATTTTCGAAGATGAATGGTGCGGTGTTCATTTTAAATTAGGGAGTCCGGTATGAGGAAGCATGAATTAGAAAAAGAATTTTT
>JBAYGQ010000064.1:0-8640 GCA_041666585.1 Bacteroidota bacterium | reverse complement strand
CGTTTAGAGTGGATTTCCGCTTCTGAAGGCGACAAAGTACGGGTTGTTATTAATGATATGGTATCGAAAGTTTCAAAACTCGGTCCACTCGGTATGCCCGACAGTTTTAAATCATGGGATAAAGAACTGAAAATATTCGAACAAACTATAAATGAAAAGGAGGCGTGTGAACATGTCTGAGAAACCGAAAATCGCATTATACTGGTGCGCCTCATGTGGCGGTTGCGAGGAATCTGTTGTAGATTTGGCTGAGGATTTACTTTTCGTTGTTGATAACGTGGATATAGTTCTCTGGCCCGTCGGATTGGATTTCAAGAAAAAAGATGTTGAAGCAATGCCCGACGGTTCAATTGTAGCATCGCTTATCAATGGTGCAATCCGAACGACCGAGCAGGAGGAAATGGCTCACTTGCTACGAAGAAAAAGCCAGGTAGTCATAGCTTATGGTGCCTGTGCACAACTGGGCGGAATTCCGGGTCTGGCAAATCAATTTCCCCTTGAAGAAATTCTGAAATTCGTATATGAAGATGCTCCTTCTGTCGTCAACGAGTTGAAAACAAGACCATTGGAAAAATTTCATGATAATGGCAGAACTCCTGAACTTCCCGGATTATGGAACGGTGTTCGTGCTTTAGACCAGGTAATAGATGTAGAGTATTATATACCCGGTTGTCCTCCTTCGCCGAAATTATTAAAGGAAGCTGTATTAGCTCTTCTATCCGGCAAACTGCCGCCTAAAGGAACCGTGTTGGCACCCGATGTGGCTTTATGCGAGGAGTGTCCGAAAAAAGATACAAAACCTACTGATTTGAAATTCGAAACATTTAAAAGACCTCATTTGTGGGAAATAGACCCTGAGAAATGCTTGTTGGCACAGGGATTCGTTTGCATTGGTCCCGCTACCCGTAGCGGATGCGGTGCATTGTGCGTAACAGGCAACATGCCATGCACAGGTTGCTATGGTCCGACATCCCGTGTAAAAGACCAAGGGGCGAAAATTTTATCTTCAATTGCATCTTCAATCGGAGCGGATACTCCTGATGAAATTGATAAAATTCTTATCGGAATACCTGACCCGGTCGGCACTTTCTATCGTTACGGTATGCCCGGTTCTTTGCTTAAAAGGAAAGTTATTCTATGATTTTAGATTTTTATTTTGAACTTTTGACAAGGAAATAAATATGGAAGAAATAATAAAAGAAAATTGGAATACGGCTCAGGTAGCCGCAGGAGGACCCGGTCAGAAAACTTCGAGGATTGTAGTGGATCCGATAACAAGACTCGAAGGACATGGCAAAATAGATATATTTTTGGATGCCAAGGGTGAAGTAGAAAGAGCATATTTTCAGGTTCCGGAATTACGGGGCTTCGAAGTATTCAGTCGGGGGAGACCCGCAGAAGATATGCCTCAGATTACTTCAAGGATTTGCGGAGTCTGCCCGACCGCTCATCATATGGCTTCTACTAAAGCTTTAGATGATTTGTACAAAGTTGAACCGACGCCCACCGCGAAAAAAATCAGGGAACTTGTCTATAATATTTTCTTTCTGGAAGACCATGCCTTGCATGTTTACGTTCTCGGCGGACCAGATTTCATTGTAGGTCCGCAAGCTCCTAAGGAACTTCGAAATATAGTAGGGGTTATTCAAAAAGTCGGCATCGATATAGGTAAAAGAGTTATAAACACACGCAGACAATTGCGTGAACTTATTACTTACTTGGGAGGCAAAGTCATACATCCTGTGCTTGGCTTACCGGGTGGAGTAGCAAAAAGACTTGCACCGGAAGAACTGCCGAAATTCAAAGAAATTGCAAATGAAGGTCTTGATTTTGCATTATTTACTTTGCAGGTTTTCAAGGATATTGTACTGAAGAATCCTGAGTATGTAAAGCTTATAACATCCGATGCATACACGCATAAAACATATTATATGGGATTAGTTGACGAAAATAACCATGTTAATTTCTATGACGGTTTAATTCGTATTGTGGATACGACCGGTAAAGAGTATGCCAAATTTCACACAAGCAACTATCTCGATTATGTTGCCGAGCATGTAGAGCCGTGGAGTTACATTAAATTTAATTATTTAAAACCTTTAGGTTGGCGCGGATTTACAGATGGTGCCGATACAAGTATTTATGCCGTAGCACCGATTGCACGATTGAATGCCGCTGACGGAATGGCGACTCCCTTAGCTCAAAACGCATACGAAGAAATGTACAGTATACTCGGCGGAAAACCTGTGCACCATACCCTTGCCAATCATTGGGCAAGAGTTATTGAAATGATTTATGCGGCGGAAAGAATTATCGAATTAGTCAACGACCCGGATATTACAAGCGAAAATATCAGGAACATTCCGGTAAACGAACCGAAAGTCGGTATTGGTGTAGTCGAAGCACCACGCGGTACGCTATTTCATCATTACGAAACTGATAGCAACGGATTAATTCAAAAAGCAAATTTAATTGTCGCTACTCAGAATAATTCTTCGAGAATTGCGATGAGCGTAGAGAAATCAGCCAAAGCGCTAATACATAAAGGTGAAGTTACGGAAGGTTTATTGAACATGATTGAAATGGCATTTCGGGCTTACGACCCATGTCACGGTTGTGCTACACATTCATTGCCGGGGCAAATGCCTCTTGTAGCAAGAATTTTCGATAGTTCCGGAAGTCTTTATAAGGAAATAATGAGATAATAATTAGCTGGTATTATGAATATCGAATTATCATTGCTTTGTGCTACGGCTGCATCTGTAGGTTTTGTGCATACTTTGCTCGGACCTGACCATTATATCCCTTTTATTGCCATATCGAAAGCACGTAACTGGAGTTTAAGAAAATCAATTTCAATCGTAGTGCTTTGCGGTTTGGGACATGTTCTATCATCTATCTTACTTGGATTTATCGGTATAGCTCTCGGTTCGGCTCTTCTGTCGCTGACGGCATTCGAATCGTTAAGAGGAGTTTTTGCGGGATATTTGCTCATTATTTTCGGTTTTGTTTATATGGTCTGGGGTATTAAACAAGCCGTTAAAAATAGAAGACATGAGCATTTCCATTATCATGAAGGTGAAATTCATCATTCTCATGAACACAATCATCTAGGGGAACACTCGCATATTGAATCTGAAAACAAAAAAAACATAACTCCATGGGTTTTATTTCTGATTTTTATTTTCGGTCCTTGCGAGCCGCTAATACCGCTTATCATGTATCCCGCCGCCAGACATAATATGTTTGCGGTTTTTATAGTATCACTGATTTTTGGTTTGATAACGATTGCAACAATGACGGCGATTACCGTTACTGCATTACTCGGGTTCAAACTATTAGATGTACGTAAGCTTGAAAGATATATGCACGCACTTGCAGGATTTGCTATTTTTATTTGCGGAATTTCAGTAATATTATTTGATATATAAAATGAAAAATAAAATTATAGTTCTCGGATTTGGAAACGATATATTAGGCGACGACGGAGTTGCACTCGAAGCAATTAATATATTGAAATCGAAATGCTCTGACGAAATTGAATTTCAAAGTATCTATGGCGGAGGTATGGAAATACTTGATTTTATCGAAGGGAAAGATAAACTTTTAATTATTGATTCGGTAGAAAATCAGTTTGAATCCAAAGGAAAAGTTGTAGAGCTGTCAATGGAATATTATAAGTTTAATTGTGTTGATTCTCCACATTATGTAGGAGTACCGGATGCAATCAGGATTGCAAAAGAATTGGATATAAAGATTCCGGATGAAATAAAAATATTAGCAACTGAAATAGCTCCTCAATTTGAAATAAGAACCGGATTGAGCAAAGAAGTAGCAGAGTCAATCCCTGAAATATGTTCAAAAGCTTTATCCATTATCGAGCATTGGAGCTGAATGTTATGCATGAAGTATCAATTGCCCAAAATATTATAGAAATTGTAAATTCATATTTACCTGAACCAAATAATGTTGATGTCAAAACTGTCAATGTAAAAGTAGGAGTATTTACTAGTATAATGCCTGATGCCTTGAGGTTCGGTTATGAAGTTTTGACACATGGAACACATTTGCAGAACTCGGTTTTGAATATTGAGGAAGTATCGTTAAAAGTAAAGTGCAATATTTGCGGTGTTGAAACTGGAGCCGAACCTTCATTCATTTTCTGCAATTCATGCGGCTCTGTGGATGTTGCAATACTTGAAGGGACGGAATTGAATATATCTGATATAGAAATAATTAACAATTAATTTTTTAAAGAAGTACCATGAGCTTAATTACCGTCGAAAGAAAAGTGCTGGAATCCAATAATGCAATAGCGGAAGAAAATCGCTTAGTGTTGCACGGGAAAAAAATATTTTCAATTAATATGGTTAGTTCTCCCGGTTCCGGGAAAACCAGTATAATTGAAAAAACAGTTTTGAATTTGAAAGACAAAGTTAATATCGGATTTATAGTCGGTGACTTACAAACTAGTTTGGATGCCGAAAGAATAGATAAACTCGGAATTCCTTCTGTACAAATAGTTACAAACGGTGCATGCCATCTTGATGCAAGCTTAGTTCGGAACGCATATAAAGAATTAAGTAATCTTGATATTGATTTTCTTATTATAGAAAATGTCGGGAATTTAGTTTGCACTGCAGAATATGATTTGGGTGAGCATTTGAAAGTCGTGGTTTCAAGTGTAACGGAAGGTGATGATAAACCTTTGAAGTATCCGATTATTTTTAGAAAATCTATGGCTTTAATTTTAAATAAAATTGACCTCCTACCGTATTTGACCGGTTCAATCGACGTTTTACGTACGAATGCCTTATCCGTTAATCCTAAATTGCAGGTATTCGAAACGTCCTGTATATCAGGCGTAGGTATTGATGAATGGTGCAACTGGCTCCTGCGACAAATAGCATTTTCAAAGGATAATATCCCATGAAAATACTGAAAACTAAAAATATTTATAATTGTCGTCAGGTTACGACGATGGTTGATATTTTGCTGGATTCGGTGATTACAAAAGAATTCATTGAGCATCTTAGTGATTTGGGTAAATTGACTTATATGCCTGAATTCCCTAAACCGTATTTTAAAATTATTTTATCCCTAGATAAAATGATAGTAGGATGCCAGGGGAATAGTAATTTTAGAATTATTATTAACAATTGCAAAAAGGAGGATTTGGAGGAACTCATTAATACTAATTTTCTTAACTTTGTGGAAAAATTCAATCAAAATCAAATTTTTGCTACTCCGGTTAATTGAATTACAAAGTTTATGAAAACAGAATTTATAACCAAAATTGAATACGAAAAATTTGATAGCCCATATAAATATTAAAATTTGCGGTGCAGTACAGGGAGTAGGTTTCCGACCCTTTATCTATAAACTTGCAAATGAACTAAGACTCAAGGGATATGTTCGGAATAATTCCTTAGGTGTTAATATTGAAGCCGAAGGTGAGAGAAATGATATTGAAAATTTTCTCATACGAATTAATTCCGATAAGCCAAGACTCTCTTTCATCACAAGCCTTGAATATTCATTCCACGATAAAGTAGGTTTCGATAAATTTACAATTCAAACAAGTTCTAAGAGCAAAGAAACAAGTGCAATAATAATGCCCGATATCGCCGTATGCCCCGACTGTCTGCGTGAAATGAACGACCCGGCTAACAGGCGCTTTCAATATCCGTTCATCAATTGCACGAATTGCGGACCACGCTTTACAATTATCGAGGCACTTCCATACGATAGAAAAAATACAACAATGAAGAGTTTCGAAATGTGTGATGCTTGTCACAATGAATATGAGAATCCATCGGACAGAAGATATCATGCTCAGCCGATAGCATGCCCGGATTGCGGACCGCATTTGGAACTTTGTAACGAAAAGGGAGATGTTTTGTCGAATCGTAAAACAGCACTTGAAGATGCTTGCAGAGCTATTATTGAAGGAAAAATCGTTGCTTTAAAAGGTATCGGCGGATTTCAATTACTTGCAGATGCCGGAAATACGACTACCGTTCAAAGATTACGAAATAGAAAGAAAAGGGAGGAAAAACCTTTTGCTTTGATGTTCCCTGATTTTAAATCGGTGAAAGATACTTGCGAAGTGAACAGATTGGAAGATAATTTATTAAATTCTCCAGAATCCCCGATTGTTCTGCTAAAGAAAAAAAAATATTCAATTGTAAAAATCAGCGACAATATTGCACCGGATAATCCGAACATCGGAGCGATGCTGCCTTATTCTCCGTTACATCATTTGTTGATGCAGAAATTGCAGATACCGATAGTTGCAACAAGTGGAAATTTAGCGGAAGAACCGATTTGTACCGATGAAAAGGATGCATTAGAGCGGCTCGCCGGCATTGCTGATTTTTTCCTTACACACAATCGTCCGATTGCGCGCCACATGGACGATTCGATTGTCCGTGTAGTTCACAACAGAAAATCAATAATACGTAGAGCAAGAGGTTTTGCTCCTTTACCGATTACAATAGATAAACCGGAAGACACTAAAAATATTTGCATTATGGCTTTGGGAGCCGATTTGAAAAATACCGTTGCATTCAGTAAAGGCAATAATATTTTTATTAGCCAGCATATCGGGGATTTATCTACTAAGCAATCGAATAATGCTTTCGAAGAAATTATTACCGATTTCAAAAAACTATATAATATAGAGCCAAAGCTGTTAATCGCAGATTCTCACCCTGATTATCATTCTACTCAATTTGCCACAAAATCCAAATACGAAAAGAAATTTGTACAGCACCACGTCGCACATGTCCTTTCTTGTCGTGTTGAAAACAAAGTCGAAGGTGAAGCACTCGGTATAGCCTGGGATGGCACAGGTTATGGATTAGACGGTACTATATGGGGCGGAGAATTTTTTATATGCAATAACTCTTCAATTAAACATGTTGCACAAATGCGGCAGTTCCCTTTGCCAGGAGGTGATGTCGCTGTCAAAGAACCAAGGCGTTCAGCTCTTGGAATACTTTATGAAATATATGGCAAAAAGATTTTCAATATGGAATCAGAAATCAATCGGATGATATTGAATGTGTTTGAAGATAAAGAATTGACATTGCTCAAGCAAATGCTGATAAATAAGGTGAATACTACTCCTACATCAAGCGTAGGCAGGTTATTCGATGCGGTAGCCTCAATATTAAAATTAAAGCAAAAATCTTGCTTCGAAGGGCAAGCCGCAATGGCTCTCGAATTTGCATCAGATACCGATGAAAAAGGCTATTACGATTTTTCTTTAATTGACAGTAAACCCGTCCGTATTGACTGGGAGAATACCATAATTGAAATAATTAATGATTTTACTAAAAACATTCCTTTAGGTGTAATCGGAGCTAGATTTCACAATACACTTGCGAATATGATTCTATCTATAGTTGATAATTTCAGTCAAAGGAAAATTTTGTTAAGCGGCGGATGCTTCCAGAATGCAATTCTGACAGGAAAAATAATTGATGCTTTAGAAAAAAAAGGATGCACTGTTTACACTCACCAGCTTGTTCCCACAAATGACGGTGGGATATCATTAGGGCAGGTTGTTTCTGACAGTTTTGAGTTAATTTTGTAATAGTGTTCCGAATGGGATATTTTAGTATATTTATAATTTATTAAGGTGCAAAAATGTGTCTGGCAGTACCGGGAAAAGTAATATCAATTAATGATGTCAGTACAGAATACAAATCTGCCAAAGTCAGTTTCGGAGGAGTTATCAAAGAGATTTGTATTGACTTTACACCTGAAGTATCGGTTGGAGATTATGTACTGGTTCATGTAGGATTTGCAATAAATATATTGGATGAAGTTGAAGCTCTGGAAACTATCGAACTAATTGCTGAAATGGAAAAAGCGGGCAGTCAATGAAATATATTGATGAATACAGGGATGCAGACGCAGTACGAACTATTTCAAAAAAAATATTCGCTCAATGCTCCCAATCATGGAACATAATGGAAATCTGCGGAGGACAGACCCATTCTATTTTGAAGTACAATTTAGAAGAGTATCTACCTCAATCTATATCCTTGATTCATGGACCCGGTTGTCCTGTATGTGTTACACCTGTTGAGATGATTGATAGAGCGATTTATCTCTCGCTACAAAAAGATGTAATATTAGTTTCGTACGGCGACATGCTCCGTGTGCCGGGTAGCCGCTATGATTTATTAACCTCAAAAGCTAACGGTGGAAATGTAGGAATGGTCTATTCGCCGATGGATGCCGTTAAATTAGCTGAAGAAAATCTAAATAAAAAAGTAGTATTTTTTTCTGTCGGTTTCGAGACGACGGCTCCGGCTAATGCCTTTTCTGTTTTGACTGCGAAAAATAAATCCCTTAATAATTATTTCCTTTTATGCTCGCATGTACTTGTTCCGCCTGCGCTGGAACTGCTTTTATCCGGCAACGACGTTCGTATCGATGCAGTTCTTTCCGCAGGTCATGTATGCACTATTACCGGTTATGAAGAATATATAAAAATTTCCGAACGTTTCAAAGTTCCTATAGTCGTTACGGGCTTCGAACCAGTTGATATTATGCTTGGGATTGAGTGTGCAATCACTCAACTTGAAAGCGGTAAATTTGAAGTAGTAAACCGCTACGGCAGAGCTG